>CAZAJB010000004.1:0-2517 GCA_964485345.1 uncultured Clostridiaceae bacterium | reverse complement strand
TGCAGTTTGCTTGGCATACAGATGATACAAAAATCGAGAACTAGGAACCTGACGTAAGTCTTGGTCAGCAGATTTCTGGAATTGTGGTTTTCAGTCCTTGGTAATACTGCGACAATGTCAAGATGGTACCCATGTGTACCATCTTTTTTTCCTACTACCTAGAGACGGAACAGACAAGACATTGACGAAGCATAATCCTAACATATGTGACAAAGCGGAAGGGCTGATTCAATGGAAGATCACTATGCGATCTTGGGTATTTCACCTACTGCCAGTCAGGAAGAAATCAAAAGAGCCTACCGAAATTTGATCAAAGTGTGGCATCCGGACATTTGCACCAAACCAAATGCACATGAACAAAGCATCAAAATCATTACAGCTCACAAGATACTGAGCGATCCCAATACTCGTAGGGATTATGACTATTTGAGAAAGCAACATCAAAGTGCTGGTAAAGATCGGACAAGCACTGGTGATCCTGCTAGAGACGGACGCTTCGCTAGGGCACAGCAAGAAGCTCGACAGCAAGCAGAGAGATCCGCCAGCAAGAGTCTTGAAGATCTGTTACGTGAGGCGGGAAGATATATATGGCAAGGTGAGTATTCCGTTAGGAGTCAAAGCTACTCCTTTGGTTCAAGGTTGATCACCGGTCTTAAAGGCATTGTTCTGGTGGCGTTGATTATCACCACTTTTACCGGAATTGCCGCCCCAGCAACGATCCCTTTAGGCATTGTTGTCTGGCAATCCCTTTCCCGTAACGGCCAATTCATCGGAATTGGCAAGTTGCTTAGTTCCACACTCATGGTTGCCGTTTTCATTCTATTGTTCATCATTTTTATTTTCCAGTATGCCCTACCATATTGAGCTACCCTGCCTATCGAGTATCTGGAATATTTTCCGCAGGGTGGCCTTTGCGCACTTGCACGCATCTTTTTGGCTAGATTGTGTTAGAATCAGTGTTAGAGAGGTGGGGACAGATGAGCAAGGTAACCATTGAATTCTTTCATGATGTAATCTGCAGTTTTTGTTTCCCCATGTCCTATCGCGTGCGAGAGCTGGCAAAGAGAATGCCTGACGTTGAAATTGTGCATCGATCTTTTGCCTTAGTTACAGAAGAGGAAGAGTTTGATCGCATGTTTGGGTCAAGGGCAGCGGCTAAGGATGAGGTTTTAGGTCATTGGGAGCAGGCCAACCAAAACGATGATTTGCATCGCTTTAATATTCAGGGCATGCGTGAGGCCGACTTTCCCTTCCCCACGTCGATGAAGGGGCTTCTTGCCTGTAAGGCTGCCTTTTTCACTGGGGGAGAGGGAGCATATTGGGACGTGTTTGATGCTCTGCAAACGGCGTTTTTTGTCCAAAGTCGCAATATTGGTGACCAGGATGTGATTAACGATATCATCAGGGAGACTGGGCTCAACTTTGGGCAGTGGCAGTATCATTATGAGGATCCCCAAACAATAGAAGCGGTGGAAAGCGATCTCCTTCTAGTCGAGCAATATGGTATCACGAGTGTTCCGAGCTTGATTATCAATGGGAAGCATCGCGCGAGTGGTGCACTACCCCTTCGCCGCGTCATGAGCCTCATTCAGAAGGCGATGGGCGAGGGAGTGTGATGCCAATGCATTACTTGGCAGTTGATAGACAGAAAGGATGTCCAGCAGGGTCAAACATGACTGTTGATGTGTCGTAGTATTGAACGTCTGCTATTCTTGCACCGCACTGCAAAGCGTTCTCTACTGCTTCTTCAAGATTATCAACGTAAAAGTCGATATGTGCCATCTGTTGCTGCTTTCCACTTTCCCTTGGCCAGACAGGGGGTTCATAATTCTCAACAGTCTGAAAGACCAAGAGTATGCCCTCTGGAGTGCGAAGAGCCGCCCAGGCGTCACTGGAAATCTCCTTTTCCCAGCCTGATAGTCTCGCATAGAAGTCGGCTAATGTGTTGGCATTTGGGCAGTCAAAGGCTATGCCGATGATCGATTTTAACATTTTATTCCCTCCCGAAACGGATTCTATGGATCATTATACGGGGTGGAACTTACTTTTTCAATTTTGAAGAGTAGATTGGTGCTATCCGGACACATTTCATTCTTGACAGCAGGCGCTGGCGGGAATATAATTATGTAGTGCGTGTGGGCCATTAGCTCAGTTGGTAGAGCACCTGACTCTTAATCAGGGCGTCCAGGGTTCGAATCCCTGATGGCCCACCATACAAATGCCTGCTAGAGACCTCTTTGGAGGTCTTTTTTTGTTGTCCATTTTTGGTGAAAGAGGCAAATGGTCACATTTTGGTCACAGAATTCCTGATAACTAGCGGTATCGCACGATAACAGGCAGATCAATGTACAAAAAAGGCAGCTTAGATCGCTGCCTTGATTGAATAGAGAGCACGAGATTCTTCAACTTTCTCACCTGGTTTACTATTGCCAAAAATCGCTTGATCTAGCGTTTCCGCCGCGTCACTTTGTAGGTTGGGGAGCACATGTGAATACGTGTCTAACGTGATTTGGATGC
>CAZAJB010000003.1:0-78280 GCA_964485345.1 uncultured Clostridiaceae bacterium | reverse complement strand
CAGGTGTAGGGGTCATCGTTTTGTATGCAGACCACGCTGTTTTTACCGTTAGTGCTTTGGTGCAAATTGCAGGCCGCGTAGGGCGAACAGCGGAGTCGCCGAGGGGCACCGTGCTCTTTGTCGCCGCTAGAATCACAGCAACCATGAAAAAAGCCCGGGCGTTGATTCAGGATTTAAACCTGCAGGCGCGCGAGAGGGGGCTCTTGCATCATGAAGAGCTTACGTGATTGGCTGCATGTACTCGAAGACCTCCTCTTGCCTCCTGTGGCTTTGTGTGGACTTTGTGCTGAACGTCCTAGCCTGCCTATTGGTGCCTGCCAAATCTGCCTAGACTCTCTGGCCGTCTCATGGGAGAGGTGGGACACTCAAGGGCATGCCTGCTTTTCACTTTTTCCCTACCAAGGTTTTGGGCGAGATGCAATTCACCGAATGAAGTTTCAAAGTGGTTATGAACTAGCGGCCACCCTAGGTTTTTTTCTGGGCCTAGCCGCCAGGGAAGAACCGGAACTCGCCAAGGTGGATGTGTTAGTTCCAGTCCCCTTGGCCAGGGGACGGCTGGAGAAAAGGGGATTCAACCAGGCGGCAGTTCTTGCCGATAACATGAGGGAAGCATGGAAGCGGCCAGTATGTGACTACGTCCTTAGAACCCGTGAGACGGAGATCCAAAGCGGACTATCATCCGCCAGCAGGAGACGTAATGTGCATAGAGCTTTTGCCGTGCTTCCGGGCTTTGATTTCCGAGGCAAGCGGTGCCTGATTGTGGACGATGTCATTACTTCAGGCAACACGTTTGGTTCTCTAGCCCGCCTGATTCAAGACTATGGCGGGACACCTATGGGAATTTTCGCAGCCCGAACAGAGATTTTTTTGGGGAGTGACCAACATGCTAAAGAACTGTGAAGAGTGTAATCGAGTGTTTTCACATCCTACCCGCGGCTTGTGCCAGGAGTGCTATGGAAAGGCCCAGGAGTCCTTTGATACCGTAAAACGTTACCTGCAAGATAATCCTGGGGCAACAGTGGCCCAAGTAGCAAAGGACACGGAGGTACATCTGGACCTTATCTATGAATACATCAGGGATGGCCGCCTAGATGTGGTTCCTAAGGATGCCAGATTACAGTGCTCTATCTGTGGTGCTACTATTAACGTTGGCCGGGTGTGCATGAAGTGTCGTGCCGATTTGCGAAGCACAATGACTACAGAACAGGCTAAACCCCCAAAACGAGCCGGTGACTCTAGGGGCGCCGACCGGGTTCACACCCTAGATCATATCAAAGACCGCTAGGCACTAAAGTTTTCCTGCAATATGCCGACGAATAAAGGGAGGGAGAAAGGGGTTTTAACAATGATTATTTCTAATAAGGCGGCTGTGCAACGCGTGGCGCAGGTTTACCAAGAACAGCGCCAGGCGAACCGAGTGCCAAAGCAAGCCGGAAATCCTTCTTATAACGATGAGGTGACTTTGTCTGCGGAGGGAAAAGAGATGCAGGCGATGTTACAGAAGCTTCAGAACGTGCCTAGCATTAGGCAACGCGCTGAAGAAGTAAAGGTGGCTCTACAAGACGGCACCTACCAAGTGTCCGCCAGACAGATTGCCCAGGGAATCATTAGCGCCCAGAATCGGAGTTAGGTGCTATGACTGTATGGGATGATTTTCTTGCGGTTGTAAAGAGCGAAAACGAGATTTTACGGGAACTGGTTGAGTTGAGTGTTGCCAAACAGAGGCAGATCAACAATGCCCAGGAAGTATCCCGTTTAGCCGGCGAAGAGCAAACCCGTTTGACACGCTTAGAGGCCATAGACAAGGAGCGATCTGAGCTTTTCGATGTACTCTCTGTGGGCAAATCACTCGAGGAGTGGCTAACATCGCTAGACGGCGAACAGCAAGAGGAAGTGGCCCCTTTACTTCTAGACCTAACTGAGAACCTGGGGCGATTACAATCCCTCAATGATCTCAACCAGGAGCTTTTGACCCAATCCCTGAGTTACGTGCAGTTTTCTTTGAATCTGCTGATCGGTGACGATACCTCTCCCACGTATACACGCCCAGGAGCGAACACTGCGGGCAAATCGATCTTCGACCGAAAGGTGTAGTTGATTATGAGTATAAGGACGACTTTTAGTGGGCTATCCATTGCACTCCGTGCTTTGCAGACCCAACAAATCTCGTTAGATATAACGGGCCATAATGTTGCCAACGCGAACAACCCAAACTATTCGCGGCAAACGGCTCTTCATTCGGCCACCAAACCTTACCCAACACCAATGATGGGATACACGCCTTCATCGGGTCAATTGGGTACTGGCGTGCAAATCAGTCAGATAAACCGCATGCGCGACGGCTTTGTGGATCTCCGGCTACGCCAGCAACTTCAGAGCACGAACTACTGGGCTACTATGGAAGAAGGCCTCAGACAGGTGGAGCTTTTTTTCAACGAGCCTAGTGAAAACGGAATCCACTATGCCCTAGACCAGTTTTGGGATTCCTGGCAGGATCTGAGCCGCGAACCTGATTTCGCCTCTGTGCGAGAAGTAGTGGTCCAGAGGGCACAGGTCTTAGTCGAGTCCATTACTGGGACACGGTCGCACCTGCAGAGTCTGAGGGAGAACCTTAACGGCGATATTCCCCTTAAGGTCGGTGATGTGAATTCACTGGCTACCAGGATCGCCGATTTGAACGTTCAAATCGGTAAGATTTCTGCCACTGGTAGCTTGCCCAATGATCTCTTAGATGCTAGGGACGCCATGATTGAGGAACTGAGCCAACTAGTCGATGTCGACGTGGTGCCGGACCAAGCTGGGATGGTTGGGGTTACCATCGGAGGGGCAAGCCTTGTTCACCGTGGGACCGCGTACGGTTTGGTCACCTCTGGAGTCACCATCGACGGTGAAAATTATAAGAAGCACGAGATCCGCTGGGCGACCACGGGTAATCTGGTAAAGCTTAACTCTGGTGAAATTAAGGGATTGCAGGATCTGCGGGATAATGATATAACCAAAACCCTTGCCGCATTGGATACTTGGACCAAGCAGTTTGCCACCAAGGTTAACGAGATTCATGAGGGTGGCTACGATCTTGATGGAATAGGCGGTGCGGCGAATCCCATTCGCTTCTTTGTCTTTGAAGAAGCAGGTGCGCCTGAGAATACGGATATGTCGTTTGCAGCCATGAATATTCGGATCAATCCCCTAATTGCCACAAATGTGGCCAAGATTCGGGCAGGTTCCATCGCCCATGCGGAAGGTAACGGACTGAATGCTATCAAGCTAGCTGAACTCCGAACGTCTCGCGTCATAGACGTGGACAGCGGTGGAGGAGGAGCTAGGATCAGTATTGGCGATGCTTACAACTCCATTATCTCGAAGTTGGGTGTAGACACCCAGAAGGCTGTACGTATGAATGAGAACGGTACGGGCCTAGAACTCCATTTACAGAACCTCAAGGACTCCATCTCTGGTGTTAGCCTTGACGAAGAAATGACAAATATGATTCGCTATCAACATGCCTATAGCGCAGCAGCTCGAGTCATGACGACCATGGATGAGGCTCTAGATACCATTATTAACCGCCTAGGCATCGTGGGACGATAGGAGGGATTGACTGATGCGAATAACGAATCGAGTCATGAATAATAACCTGCTCTTGAATCTAAACCGAGGGTTAACGCGCCTCGATCGCATAAACAATCAACTGGGCTCGAAGAAGCAGATTAATGTGCCCTCTGACGATCCGGTTAAGGCGGGTGTTATTTTGCGGACGAGTAGTTCGATTCGGGAAACAGACCAACTGGTGCGCAATATTGGTTCGGCTGAATCCTGGCTTGATTCGTCAAATGTCGTGATGGAAGACGTTTTAGCGGTGATCCATAGGGCTAAGGAACTAGGTGTCAATGGAGCATCATCCCATTTGGATGAGACGGCGAGAAAGGCGTTGGCAGATGAGGTTGCGCAGTTGCATGGGAATCTATTGCAACTCGCCAATTCCACCCATGGAGGACGGTATTTGTTTGCAGGGCAATACACGCAACACAAGCCTTTTGAAGTTGATGACGCCGATACGGGGTCGGGACTTCCTGATGTCAAATTTCTACCCGTGCTACGAAACGCAGACGGCACTCCGAAGCTGGACGAACATGGTGCGGAGCTCGCAGCTGACCTCAACGACGCCATGTCCATTGATTTTGAAATTGGCACGGGCGTGAGGATGGATGTCAATATGAAAGGCAAGGAGTTGTTCGAGCCTGTCTTTGAGGCTCTACAATCCTTGTATGGGGAGCTTGTAGCGGCAGACCCGAAGCCGGATTCTGATGTCTTGGGTAAACTAGATAACGCCTTAGACGGCGTCCTGCGGCAGGTATCTGAGCTTGGCGGCAAGCAAAACCGAGTTGAGCTCGCCAAGGAGCGCCTTGTGGATTTACAGCTCAATCTGACCAAGATTCTCTCCGAGGATCAGGATCTGGATTATGCAGAGGCCATCATGGAACTTAAGATGGAAGAATTTGCCTATCGAACTGCCCTTTCCGTAGGTGCACGTATTATCCAGCCTACGCTGGTAGATTTCTTACGCTAAGGTAGGACAAGATGATGCTACAGATTACCTCAACATATCCTAGCTTTGAACTCGAGGTCTATTGGCCAAGGGCAGAGATTCAGCAAGAGGTCACAGAAATGCAGATCCAGACAACGGGACCTGAGATTGAAATTGACCAAATGCAGAGCCGTAATGAGCTAGGGTTCGGAGGTTTTGGATATTACAGCCGGCAGGTGCGGGATGGTGCTTATCAAAAGACCACAGAGGCCATTGGAAGAATGGTAGCCGCAGGAGACGAAGTCGTGCAGCGAGCGGGTCATTTCAGGGAAGAGATGATCCTGGCTGAACAGGCAAAACGGGCAACCCGAGAGCGAATTCCAGAGCTCAACATTCGTGCGGCACCGAGCACAAGACCAGAAATTCGTTTTAAGTATCGACAGGATATGAACTGGAGCCAGGGAGGGGTCAATATTACGCACCAAGTGCGTCCGCCAAAGATCACATGGAGTTTAGGTGGAGTGACGGTGGACGTCCGTGGGTAAAGATGGGGTGGATTAAGTGGAACTAATGACAAAGTTAGGAACTCTGCAGGTGGACGAAGAAAAAATCATTCACTTTCCCGTGGGGATCCTAGGCTTTTCGGAGTATCATCGTTACGTAATTGTGGAGCAAGAAGGTAGTGTCTTTAGTTTCCTTCAGTCGGTGGACGAACCCGACCTGAGTTTTGTCGTAATCATGCCAGAGTTGGTCTGCTGTGATTACTCCGTGCAGTTAAACGACGAAGATATTGACCTCTTGAAGGTGGAGTCTCCCGAAGACGGTAAGCTTTACGGCATTGTGACCATTCCCGAGAATGTAGCAGAGATGACAGTCAATCTCCAAGCTCCTGTCGTCATTAACACCAAGGAGCTCGTGGGGGCCCAGCTCATTATCCAAGGCGATACGTATCATACCAAGCATAATGTCCTTGCAGAAATGCATAAAAACGCCTACTTGCTACAGAAGCAGCGTGAAATGCAAGAAGGAGAGAAGATTCGAGAATCGGTCTAATTCCGGGCTAGTTCGGAAAGAATACAGTCCAGGGAGGGACAAACATGTTGGTGCTAACGCGCAAGGTAGATCAGAGCATAATGATTGGCGACAACATTCGTATTGTCGTAGTGGATGTACGGGGCGATCAAGTGAAAATAGGGATCGACGCTCCTAGGGATGTTCTTGTGCACCGTCATGAGATTTATGAGGATATTCAGGCCGAAAACCAGAGGGCTGCGCTAACAAGGCAGATTGATTTGGGAGTTCTGGAACGAACAGTTAGGGAATCAAAACCTCACAAAGGCTAGGAGTGACGAGAATGAGCTTCAAAATGCAGTCTGTGGTAAATGATCTGACAAGGTCTGAACCCATGCCTCAGGTTTATGCGAGCCCCACCCACGTGCAGAGGGCTACCAAGAGTGAACAAGGGACGCATGTGGACAAGCTATGGAAAGAAGAAGTTTCAAAGGACGAGTTGAAGAATGTGCCAAGTAAGGCAGAGGTTGAATCAGCGGTTGACAGTATCAATGATGCTATTGAGCACATTAACCGAGCTCTAAGGTTCTCCGTACATGAAGATACACAGCGGATCATGGTTAAGGTGGTTAATGCTAATACAGACGAGGTTATTAAAGAGATTCCTCCGGAAGCTGTATTGGATACGGTTGCTCGCATTCGCGAAATGATTGGTCTTCTCATTGATGAACGGGCTTAGGGGGTATTCTTATGAGTGTACATGCTTATCAGGTCTATAGACAGACACAGGTTTCCACGGCATCCCAGGGTGAGCTCTTAATGATGCTATTTGACGGGGCGATTCGTTTTGCCCGCCAGTCCAAGGATTTCATGGCCATGGGGGAACTTGAGAACGCTAGCGCCAAGTTAATTCGTACACAGGACATTATCAACGAGCTCATCCTCTCTCTTGATCTTGGTGTGGGGGAAATCGCACAAAGTTTGCAGCAATTATATGTATATATCCATGATCTTTTAGTCCAAGCCAACATTAAGAAAGACCCTGCCATTGTGGATAGTGCCCTTGGCATGTTAGTCGAGCTTAGGGATACTTGGGAGCAGGTGGTGGGACAGACCCGATGAAAGAAATCAGGGACAAACTTTGCGAACTTGCCACGGCCTATGAAGAACAGCTGAAGCTGTATGAGCAGATTCGAGCGGTAGGCGCCGGGGAGCAAGAACTGATCGGTGAAGGCCAGCTTGACGGCCTACTGAAGGTCCTCAAAGAGAAGGAGGACTTGCTGACACAGGCCGGAGGCTATGAGCAGCGGATCAAGACGGTACAGGATCAACTGGCTCGTCATTTTGATCTAGACGCGTTTTCCCTACCGCAGCTCAAGTTGGTAGCGCCATCCTATTATCGGGAAGAACTCTACGAGTTGGAGGAAGCGATTGCCAACCTGCTTCCAGTTTTAGAGGCTCTAGAAGCGCAGGAGCGCCGCAATGAAGAAGCATTGAACAAGTATCTCGACGCAACGCAGGTGCCTAAGGTCAAGACTGCCCAAGTCAAACGAGCTGGACAGGCCTACGGTAAGAAGTAGCCATAGCTCCACGAATCTTCCAAACCTTGACAATCGCCTGTGTGTTATGTTAAAGTTAAGTAACCGGAAAATTAGGCCCGGAGTTTCAAAGCTTAGGAGGAGTGTAAGTAATGTTAGGTAAGGTGAAGTGGTTTAACGCTGAAAAGGGCTATGGATTTATCGAACGTGAAGATGGTGAAGGCGATGTATTCGTACACTTTTCAGCAATTCAACAAGAGGGTTTCAAAGCTCTCCAAGAGGGCGAAAGCGTTGAGTTCGAGATTGTTTCTGGTGACAGAGGGCCGCAAGCTTCTAATGTAGTTAAAATCTAACCTGAAGAGGACTGAGTGTAAACTCAGTCCATTTTTTTCTCAAGGGAAGGATTTTCGCCCACGGATGGGAAATATTAGGTATTAACGAAGCTTATCATTGAAGGAGTGATGACATGTCCACAATCAGAATCAATATTTCAGGTAAGAATCTAGAGATTACCGAATCTTTACGGAGCTACGTTGAAAAGAAAGTTGCCAAACTTGAAAAATACCTCAATGATAACCAGGCATTCTCTGCGGAGGTGATGCTCAGGACAGAACGGGGTATTCACATTGCCGAGGTCACCATGAACCTTTCGGGGACAATACTTCGCGGAGAGGGCAAGACGGGTGATATGTATGTCTCAATTGATGCGGCAGTTGATCGCATTGAGCGCCAGTTCAACAAATACAAGGCTAAACTCAGCCGTAGAATTCATGGACCAAAACTAGGCGAAATGCCAGCAGCTAGTCCAGAGGCGCAAGGAGATGGCCAAGAACCGCGTATTGTAAGAACCAAGCGATTTGCCCTTAAGCCCATGGATGTCGACGAGGCGGTGATGCAGATGGAGCTTTTGGGTCATGACTTCTTTGTATTCCGAGATGCAGACACAGGTGATGTAAGTGTTGTATATAAACGCAGTGACGGCAACTACGGGCTCATCGAGTCCAAGTTCTAAGATGGCACAGACAGTAAGCCTAGTCGTATTTGAAGGCGGTCTAGTGCGTAGTGCGCTAGAGGCGCAAATGCAGATGGTTAGGCAAGGAATGGTATTGGATCTTGTGGACCGGGCCAGGCAAGGTGGTTTGGAGCACATTATCGTGGTAACGCCCTATGAAGAGCTCGCGGCACAACTACAATCAACAGGAGTCGAAGTCGTAGTTGATGAAGAACTCGGCGAACCCTTCCATTTTGGGCAACGTTTACGGGATGTTGTGCAGGCCTATGGCTTAGAAAAAGTTTTGTATATGGGGGGAGCATCCGCTCCCCTGATTTCATCTGCAGAGTTTACGTATCTGAGCGAACTATTGGAGCAAAATGATGGAATCCTGCTAGCTAACAATTACTACTCTGCAGACATTGTGGGCTTTACACCTGGGCAAGCTGTAAATAGCATCACTCTCCCAGCTATCGACAACACACTGGCACTGGCCTTGAGTAACGAAGCTGGATTGAGGTGGATTCCCATCCAGCGCACCCTGGGTCTGAACTTCGATATTGATACTCCTACCGATATTATGATTATGTCGGTGCATCCCGATCGGGGCGTTCATACCCGGCAGGCTGTGGCCGATCTGAACTGGGATTTTCAACGTTATACAGCGATCAAAGATTTGCTTGGAAATCCCAACGGTGAATTGGTCATTTATGGTCGTGTAGGTTCTAACCTGTTTCAATACCTAGATGCCAATACTCGCTGCCGCTTGCGCCTTTATTCCGAGGAGCGTGGAATGAAGGCTTTAGGGCGCGATGCCAGGGGCGAAGTGAAAGCACTCATGGGGAGACTTGTCGAAGAACTAGGATTCCAGAAGTTCTTTGACTTCTTAGCAGAAATCGCGCTAGGTGCCGTCTTAGATACCAGGGTACTATTCGAACACTTTGGTTGGCAGCTCACATCTGCCGATCGCTTTGCATCGGATTTAGGAGAGGTAGACTTAATTTCCCATCCCATGCTCAGAGACTTTACCCGTGCCGCTATGGCAGCCCCGATTCCGGTCTTGCTTGGCGGGCACTCCCTTGTAGCAGGGGGACTATGGGCATTGATTGACGCGGGTAGCAAGGGATAGTACGATAGAAATAGATCCGGGAGGTAGAGATGTGCTCAAGAGTATAAAGAATTTTTTTGATCCTACAGAACGAGAGCTAAAACGGCTAGAACCGGTTATTCAATCCATCAATACTCTCGAACCGGCGATGCAGGCCCTCAGCGATAGCGAACTTGGCTGCAAAACCGCTGATTTTCAGGCAAGGCTGCAGGGTGGCGCCGCTTTAGACGATATCCTTCCGGAAGCCTTTGCAACCGTTCGTGAGGCATCAAGGCGTGTTCTTGGTATGCGTCATTTTGATGTGCAGCTCGTGGGTGGAATCATTCTCCACCAGGGTCGTATTGCGGAGATGAAAACCGGTGAAGGGAAGACGCTTATGGCTACTCTTCCTGTCTACCTCAATGCACTGACCAATCGAGGGGTTCATGTGGTAACCGTCAATGATTACCTGGCTCGGCGTGACTCGGAGTGGATGGGTCGAATTTACGAGTTTCTTGGTCTCAAGGTGGGAGTTGTAGTCCACGGGTTGAGTTTCCAGGAGCGCCAGGAAGCCTATGGTGCCCATATCACCTATGGTACCAACAATGAATTCGGTTTTGACTATCTGCGCGATAACATGGTTGTATCCTCTGATCAAATGGTACAACGGGAACTACACTATTCCATCGTGGACGAAGTGGACTCCATCCTGATTGATGAGGCCAGAACGCCTCTGATTATTTCGGGAGCAGCAGAGGACTCAGCTAAGCATTACATGCGTTTTGCTCAAATTGTTCCACAACTCAGGCCCGAACAGGATTATGCTGTGGACGAAAAAGCGCGAACCATTGCAATTACCGAAGAGGGCGTAGCCCGTGTAGAGAAGATCCTAGGTGTAGAGAATCTCTTTGATGATGTGCACTTCGAACTGAACCACTACCTCAATCAAGCGTTGAAGGCCAAGGAGTTTTTTATGCGTGATCGGGATTATGTGGTGAAGGATGACCAGGTGATTATCGTTGATGAGTTCACCGGTCGTATGATGGAGGGGCGTCGCTATTCTGACGGCTTGCACCAGAGTATTGAGGCCAAAGAAGGCGTTTCTGTCTTGAAGGAAAGCCAAACCTTAGCTTCGATTACCTATCAGAACTATTTCAGAATGTACTCTAAGCTGGCAGGAATGACAGGTACCGCCAAAACTGAAGAAGACGAGTTCCGCAAAATCTATGGTCTTGATGTTGTGGTCATACCCACCAACAAGCCGATGATCCGTCAAGATATGCCGGACGCAGTCTATAAGACGGCTAAGGGTAAGGCTGAGGCCATCATTAACGATATTGTGGAACGTCACAGTAAAGGCCAACCTGTCCTCGTGGGTACCATTAGTATTGAGACCTCAGAGGCCTTCAGCGCCATGCTTAAACGCAAGGGTGTAGAGCATCAGGTCTTGAATGCCAAGTACCATGATAAAGAGGCAGAAATCGTAAAACAGGCGGGTCAGCCTGGTATGGTCACCATTGCCACCAACATGGCGGGTCGCGGTACTGACATTGTCTTAGGCGAAGGCGTAGTTGGGCTGGGTGGTCTCCACATCCTTGGTACGGAACGGCATGAATCGAGACGTATTGACAACCAGTTGCGCGGGCGCGCAGGAAGGCAAGGTGACCCAGGGTCTTCGCAGTTTTATGTGTCCATGCAAGATGACATTATGCGCTTGTTTGGATCCGATCGCATCATGGGCATCATGGATCGTTTAGGTTGGGAAGAGGATCAGGTCATTGATCATCCCCAAATCAGCAAGGGCATCGAAAACGCGCAAAAGCGAGTAGAGAGTCGCCATTTTGAGATCCGTAAACAAGTCCTTGAGTATGACGATGTGATGAACCAGCAACGGGAGGTCATTTATGGGCAGCGGCGCGGCGTCCTTTTAGATGAGAATATTTCGGAGCAAATAGCTGGTATGTTCGAACCTGTCTTGAGGCGGATTGTAAATCGCTATGCTGACGAAAAAATAATTCCTGAAGAGTGGGACATCGACGCTATTCGGCAGCACTATACAGAGATTGTGGGGAAGGGCTTACCGCTGAGCGATAAGGAACTCGGCGATCTGAGCCCTGAGGAGATCATCCAAAGACTAGCCGACTTTGCGCAGGGCGCCTATGCCGAGAGAACGGCTAAGTATGGGGCGGATCTGCAAAGGCAAATCGAAAAGGTCGTACTGCTGCAAATCACAGATCAAAAGTGGATGAATCACTTAAGTTCTATGGACGATCTGCGGGAAGGCATTGGGCTCCGAGCTTTAGCACAGCGCGATCCGCTTTTGGAGTACCGCCTTGAGGCCTATGATATGTTCCGGGAAATGGTCAATAGTATTCAGGAAGAGACAATCAGCATGCTCTTTAAAGTGCGCTTGGCCGAAGAGAGTGCTTATACGCAGCCAAAGGATCGCCTGGCCGGTGCCAGGACCAACCAGGGAGAGGGTGCCGAGCAAAAGCCACGCCGAGTAGAAGAGAAGGTTGGCCGCAATGATCCTTGCCCTTGTGGAAGCGGCAAGAAATATAAGAAATGCCATGGGAGGTAGTCCAATGCAAGAGTTACTGATCGACTTGGGTAGGCGGATTGAGGAAATGCGAGGTTATCTTTGACATTGATGATAATGAAACAAGATTAAAAGAGCTCGAGGAGAGCATGCTGGAGCAAGGCTTTTGGGATAACCAAGAATTGGCCCAACAAACGACCAAGGAGATAAGTGGCGTAAAGCGAATCATTCAACAGTGGACTGGGGTCCGCGATCTCCACGAAGAGGCTCTTACACTTGTAGAACTATTAGACGAGGCTGCGGATGTAGGTCTCCAAGCAGAATTAGATACCCTTTTGCCTGGACTTCAGCGGGCAGTGGATGAGCTGGAGTTAGCGTCGTTGCTCAGCGGAGAGTATGATGGAGGTAACGCCATCTTGACCATTCACCCCGGGGCCGGTGGTACCGAGTCCCAAGATTGGGCATCCATGCTTCTTCGGATGTATACACGCTGGGCGGAAGATCAGGATTACACGGTGGAAGTTCTGGACTACCAGCCAGGCGACGAGGCGGGCCTCAAGGATGCAACCTTGCTCATTCAAGGGACGAATGCCTATGGCTATCTTAGGAGCGAAAAGGGCGTGCATCGTCTTGTCCGTATCTCACCTTTTGATTCTTCAGGCCGCAGGCATACCTCCTTTTCATCGGTAGAAGTGCTACCGGAGATTGAGGATGATGTCACGGTAGCCATCAATCCAGATGACTTGCGTATTGATACCTATCGTGCTAGCGGTGCTGGTGGTCAGCACGTGAACAAGACTGACTCGGCCATTCGCATTACGCACTTGCCCTCTGGGATTGTGGTGCAGTGCCAATCGGAACGTTCCCAACATTCTAATCGAGAAGCAGCTTTGAAGATTCTCCGGGCGCGGCTCTTAGAGCGGCAAATGGAGGAGCAGAGGGCTAAGATGGACAGCCTCAAGGGCCAGCAACGAGACATTGCCTGGGGTAGCCAGATCCGCTCTTATGTGTTCTGTCCTTATACTCTGGTTAAGGATCATCGCAGCAACGTAGAAGTGGGTAATGTAAACGCCGTGATGGACGGCGATTTAGATCCCTTCATTGAAGGATTCCTTAAACTGAAGTAAGCAAAGCAAGATGGCCTTTTTCAAGGGGAAAGGGCCATCTTTTGAGAAGTGGAGTGAGCTGCATAGATGAAACGGTACCGACGAATCATAGCAGTAGTTGCGGTCTTGCTTGTCATCATCGGTCTCCCAAGAATTCTCTTGATTCCGCATTTAGCTGACCAATTACAACAAGAGATCGAGGAATCCTTGCAGTCTACTGACGTTAAGGTGGATGTTGGGGCACCTTGGGGCTGGGAGCTGCTCTTTGGGCGTTTACCGAGCCTGGACCTGATCGCGAGAAATGCCATTATTGATGGCCTTCATATTGCCAGGGTGGAACTCCATGGAAAGGAGATCCGTTTTGATCCCCGTTTGCTGTGGCAAGAGCAAGAATTAGTCTATACCGAGGTGACAAATGTGCAAGGCGAGATTGTTGTCACCGAAGATGCCCTCAACGAGCTACTGTGGGACGTGGTTGACCCGGATCGGTTCTTGAGCCTACAAGTATCTCCTGGAGGGGTTGATCTGGCCGGTACCATCAGCTTCTGGAACATGGAGTGGACGGTCACTGTCACAGGTGATCTTGAGGTGCACCACGGCACGGCCTTGCGTTATGCCTTGAGAGATGTAGCGCTGCATGACGCTAGCGTCCCTTCCATTTTGTTGGAAGTACTGAGTGATAATTACGAGTTTATCATGGACTTTGGCGTGTTTCCCTATCCTGTGGAGATCAAGGAGGTTTTCCTTGAAGAACAGCAGATTTTGATTGAGTTTGGAGGACTGTGATGAAACGAGTTCTTGCTGTTGTCATTCTGCTCGCTATCCTAACCTCCTTAGGCGTCTTTATCCAGCGCTGGACGATAGAGGTTCCTAATTCTACGGTGGAAATCGTCTATGATTTGCCAGGCCTTTTTGCGTTGAGTGCTGCGCAGGATATTGAACAAAAAGAGCTTTTATCCCAGTTGAAGTCGGCTGGAGTCTCAACCATCGCGGTCCAGCCTACGAGTGTGGGAGAGATGATGCTTGCGGGGATAGCGCTGCCTGAAGGAGTCAGGGAGTTTCTACTTGAGAGCGTCACAGACTTGGGTAGGTATCTAACCTTGCCCGTCCAATTTGAAGCGGAGCAGTTGGAGTTGGTATCCCAGGCCGGCCTGAAAGTGGCTCCCAAGCTCAATACTGCCCCCTGGGATATTGACCCAACTTGGCTTCCATATCATCCGGAACTGATCATTGTTAGTGGTCAGAGTCCGATGGACATGGAGAGTTTCTATGGGAGCCGTGCCACACTGGCCATGGTGGAGTTCTCTGCGCCTTTCATTGGCTCCGCCCAACCAAGCACCATGGTTAGACTTCACGGCATCAGTGCCCGCGAGATGGAGGTCTTATCCGATGAGCGCATTTTGAATCGTTACATGCGGGCAGTCACAGAACGAAATATACGGGTACTCTATGTGAGGCCCTTTGTAGAGAGCGAGGATAGCTTGGAGCGTTCCTTGCACCTCTTGGATCGACTACAGGCGAGGTTAGTAGAGGCTGGTTTTGCCGTAGGACAAGCACAGCCCTTTCCACTTTGGCGTATCGCTTGGGTTTGGACAGCCGTGGTTGGGGCAGGAATTCTAGCAGCCTCTGTTTGGTACGCCATGGATCTCTTTCCCCGTTGGGAGACGCTGATCCTCTGGTTGGGAGTGGTGGCACTAGCACTGAGTCTAGCCCTACTTACCATCGCACCGACCTGGGGTAGACAGGGCTTGGCCCTTGTGGCAGCAATCATTTTCCCCTCCCTGGCCCTGCAGCTCGATTGGGGCAAGAGGCCGTTGACGAACTATATTGGTATCTCTCTAATTTCCATGATCGGCGCGCTCTTTGTTGTGACCATGCTGAGCGGAACGGAGTTCTTGATCAAGGTCCAGGAGTTTCGAGGGGTTAAACTCATGCATGTTGTCCCAATAGCCCTAGTGATCTTCAGCTTGATTCGGCCTTTGCGGGGCTGGCTACAAAGGAGTATCCCAGTGCCTTACTTGCTCTTGGCAGGGGTCCTTGGTCTCCTGGGTGTCGTTTATATACTGCGAACGGGTAATTTTGGGCTCCCTGCCTTGGGCTTTGAAGTTAGGGCGCGGGAATTCTTAGAAAACCTACTCGTTGTACGCCCCCGCACGAAGGAACTGTTCCTAGGCCATCCTGCCTTATACTTGGCCCTCCATTCCAAGGAACGACGTAGGTCCTGGTGGCTTCCTGTGGCCGTCATTGGGCAGATATCGCTTGTCAATACCTTTACACACACCCATACCTTTCTATGGGTAAGTCTACTCAGGACATTCTATGGGTTGTTCTTTGGATACCTCCTAGGCTGGATCATCTTTGCAGTATTGAACTGGGCGAAGAGGAGGCTTGGCAGTGATATTAATCTCGGGCTATTACGGATTCGATAATCTGGGCGATGAGGCAATCCTGGCTACCGTATGCGAGGATCTCCTTGCCCTCGGCGTTCCGAGCGAAGAGATTGTCGTACTGTCGAATAACCCGCAGATGACAGCCGGGCAACTGGGAGTGAGGGCTTTACCCCGTTACGATCTTAGGCAAATATGGAACAAAATGGGAACCGCGCGCCTTTTTCTTAGTGGGGGAGGTTCCTTGTTGCAGGATGTGACCAGCAAGCGGAGCATTCCCTATTATCTGGGCTTGGTGGAATTGGCACATCTCCGCGGCGTCCCAGTGGTCATGTATGGACAGGGACTAGGTCCGGTGCGAAGTGGTTTTTTTCGCTCATGGATAGCCAGGGCCTTCAAACGCAGCCTCGCCTGCTCGGTACGTAACGAAGGTAGCCTACAGTTTCTAGTCGACTTGGGAGTGCCAGCGGAGAAAATTCAGCTTTGTGCCGATCCTGTCTTCCAGCATGGATTAGTGGAGGATCTTGGGCCCAAGTCACGCAGGATATTGTTCAATTTGCGACCCTATGAGGGTTGGGAGTGGCAGCAGGATCTTTGGCTCCATCAGTCTAGGTATTGGCAGGACCAAGGTTTTACTGTGGAGTTCTTGCCTCTAGGTCCCGGGGACTTAGAGATGGGCCAGGCCCTGCAGGAAAGATGCTCGGACCTAAAGGTTCATCAAGGCGTAACACTTGAGACCTTGGGCCAGGTGTTCTCTGGAGCCAGTCTCTTTGTATCCATGCGTCTGCATGGACTGATCTTCAGTGCCCTGCATGACTGTCAACCTTTAGGCTTGAACTACGATCCCAAGGTTGCCGCCATTAGTGAGCAGCTCCAGATTCCCTGCTTTGAACTGGAGGACGTGGGGGATCTAGCTTTGGGTGTGGATAGAGTATTGCAGAACGCGGATCAGCATAGGTTAGACTATCGTAAAGCCTTGGAGGTCGTACGAATCAGTGCCCTGAAAAATCGCGCGATGTTGGCTAGAGTGGTGGTGAGATGAGAGCATGCAAAGGACGCAGATCTTAGGCAGTGGGTTTGATCCAGTGACCATGGCAGAGGCCCAAGGTCGCTTGGCATCGTTTGTGGCTGACGGTGATGCTCATTTGGTGATTACGGCGAACCCAGAGATGGTGATGAAGGCCAGGGGCGATCAACTGCTGGCAGAAATCATGGAACGAGCGGATTTGGTGGTGGCAGACGGAATTGGCGTTGTCTGGGCTGCCCGCTTTCTTGGTAAGCCGGTGCCGGAGAGAATTCCCGGCATCGAACTCGCTGAAGGTTTGCTGGAGCAGGCGGCTGCTAGAGGTTGGAGCGTGTTCTTCTTAGGCGGTGAAGAAGGTGTTTCAGACCAGGCGGCACAGGCACTCCTGCGGGAACACTCCGACTTGAAAATCGTCGGCACTCACCATGGCTTCTTTGCATCTGGAGAGGAAGAAGAGGAGATCCTGGCGACAATTCAGCACCTAAATCCCCACATACTACTAGCTGCCCTGGGCGTGCCACGCCAGGAAAAGTGGCTCGCAGCTCATCTAGGAGCCCTTAAGATACCGCTGGCTATAGGAGTGGGCGGGAGTTTCAATGTGTGGGCAGGTGTAGATAAACGTGCCCCGCTCTGGATGCGCAAAATCAACGTGGAATGGCTCTATCGTCTGATTCGGCAACCTTGGAGGATCAAACGTTTATTGGTCTTGCCGTTTTTTGTGTTATCTGTTGTGTTCTGGCGATTTCGGCAGGGGAGGTAGGCATATGCTTAAGAGGGTTCTTTTGGGTTATGGCGGGGTTCTGCTTGGAGTCATGATCACGGCTGTTGGGGTCAGTTACTTCCTCATTCCTGCCAAGATTGCCGCAGGGGGTGTCAGCGGTCTCGCCACAGTCGCCTATCACCTCACGGGGCTCTCTGTTGGGGTCACGATGCTTCTGTTGAATATTCCCCTGTTCTTGTTGAGCTGGCGTGTTTTTGGACCTGTCTTCGGTGCAAAAACACTGTTTGGAACCATTACCCTGTCCATTTTTGTGGACATTTTCAACCGGTTTGCTACTCCTCCCACTAGTGACTTATTGCTGGCGGCCATCTATGGGGGCGTACTGTCCGGAATTGGCCTAGGGATAGCGTTTCGTGCAGGTGGTTCCACGGGAGGCACCGATATGGCTGCACAGTTGGTGGCCCGCTTCTTTCCCACGAGTGTTGGCCAGGCCCTGCTCATTGTAGATGGGTTTGTGATTGTCCTAGCGGGTATCGCCTTTGGGCCGGAACTGGCCATGTACGCGCTGATTGCCGTTTTTATTACGACGAAAGCCGTGGACTTGGTGCAGGAAGGCCAAAGCTACGCTAAGGCTTGTCTGGTTATTTCCGATGACCCAGAAACGATTGGTCAAAGGATCATGGACCGACTCGAGCGAGGAGTGACGATGCTCGATGGCCGGGGCATGTATACCAAGCATGACAGGCAAATCCTCTTAGCCATTGTCTCGCGCATGGAGATCGCTACATTGAAGAGCATTGTGGCGGAGACGGATAAGAGAGCTTTTGTGATTATTTACGATGTCCATGAAGTCCTTGGAGAAGGTTTTAGGGGACTGCGGTCTTCGCCTTGAGGGGCGGGGTACTTGCCAAGCCATAGGGGTTTTTGATATGATAATATGAATCATTAATAAGTATGTGACAGGGAGTTTTCACATATAGTTTGCCTAGAATAGAAAGATGGTGATGGAGTGAGCCGGAAAGCAACTCTAATAATCCTATTGATCGTGGCGTTCTTGTCGGTCTCTCTTGCCTACGGTTCGTACCAGGCCAATCTGCAGGTGCCTGAGGGCGAGACCCGCTATGAGAGTATTGGAACAGCCTTGGAGGTTATCGCTTTGGTGAAGACCAGACATTACTTTCAGCCGGTCAGCACCTTTGACTTGCTGAAGTCCTATGTCACCCATGGTACGATTAACGGGATGCTGAAGAATGCCCTTGATGATCCCTATACTCGCCATATGGATGCGAGCGCCTTTGAGAATATGATGAATACAACGACGGGTATCTACGGGGGAATTGGTCTATCTGTAGGCATTGTAGATGATCGAGTCACTGTGGTCTCGCCTATCAAAGGGACGCCCGGGGAGCGGGCGGGCCTAAGGCGTGGCGACAAAATTATGGCCATTGATGGTAAAGATACCACCTACATGACCTTGGATGAAGCAGTGAGTTTGATGCGGGGACCAGAAGAGACTGAACTGGACCTGACAATTCGCCGTGATGAAGATATCTTTGAGCTTCATATCGTGCGGGAATTGATTAATGTGGTGTCGGTTCCTGATTATTACATGGTCGATGAACAACATAATATTGGGTATGTAGAGATCACCAACTTTTCGGATCGTACCTATGATGAGTTGGTGGCCGCCTTGGCAGACCTAGACCAAAAAGGACAACAGGCTTTGATTCTCGATCTTCGTTTTAACCCAGGTGGTACACTTGGTGCAGCATTGGAGGTGGCTAACGAGTTTGTTTCTGGGGCACCCCTTGTCTACTTGGAGGATCAGGAAGGTACTCGTACTCCCTTCGATAGTATGACAGTGGGGACGCGTACACCCATGCCGATAGCAGTCTTGATCAATGGCGGCAGCGCCAGCGCTTCGGAGATTGTCTCCGGTGCCCTGCAAGATAATGGC
Source organism: uncultured Clostridiaceae bacterium (assembly GCA_964485345.1). GTDB lineage: Bacteria > Bacillota > Limnochordia > Darwinibacteriales > Darwinibacteriaceae > UBA5420. The sequence continues at coordinate 59,391 of CAZAJB010000003.1, read as the reverse complement.
CTAGCCACTTTGGTCGGGACGACCACCTTCGGCAAGGGTTTGGTGCAATCTCTCTATCCTCTCCGTGACGGGAGTGCCCTGACCGTGACAGAACAGGGCTACCTTACGTCGGGAGGCAAGGATATCAATGGGGTGGGTATCGAACCAGACATTGTGGTTGAAGTGACAATCGAAGAGGAAGAAGCGATTTATCTTGATGAGGCGGAGCATGATCCGCAGTTAGAAAAGGCTTTAGAAGTCCTACGAAACCAGCTTTGAGTGTATACGCCACCCCGGAAACTATCTCCGGGGTGCTGTGTTCCCCGTTAGAATCAGGGAGGAGAAGTCGTTGAATTATCTTTGGGAACTTGTCAAAATAACGTTTCAAACATTTACCTTTATGGTCACTGACCTGCGCTACATCTTGATCATGGCCCTTGTCTTCGTTCTAGTGTATCGGCAATACAAAAAAATTCTCCAATACGAACAGGGGTTCTTCCGTTTGAAGCGAATAAACCCTTTGATGGAGACAGTAACCTCTCTGGTGTATGGCATCGGAGGAGGAATGCTGGCAACCATGATTTTTATCCTACTCGGCGTTTCTATTAGCGACGCTGGAGTAGCCTATCTGTGGTTAGCAGCCATATTGCTCATGCTGATTGACCAACGATTTCTCTGTTTTGCTTACGCGGGCAGTCTCGTGAGTCTAGTCGCACTGATCACAGGTTTTCCCCAGATCCATGTTGCCACGCTCATGGCGTTGGTGGCAGTCCTACACATTGTAGAGTCGCTCTTGATTTTTGTCAACGGGTACCACAATGCCTCTCCCATGTTCTTCAAACATGAGAGCGGCAAGGTGGTTGGCGGCTTTGCCCTGCGAAAGTTCTGGCCCATGCCAACCATCGCTTTGGTGGGTATGGTGATGCTCAGTTCAGGGGTGGACCTACAATCAGTACCCATGCCAGACTGGTGGCCTATTTTCCAGCCAGGCTTGGAGGTGCCAGAGAATCATGTATTGCTCCATGTGTTATTTCCCTTAGTCGTGGCCCTGGGTTATAGTGACTTTGTGCAGACGGAGTTACCGAAGACGAGGGCTCGGCGTAGCGCGGGGTTGCTACTCGTCTATAGTCTCAGCCTCTTAGGTCTAGCTCTCGTAGCAAATGCCTATCCAGCAGTGACAATTCTACCCGTCCTATTTGCACCTCTCGGGCATGAGCTAGTCATCTACCTGGGGAAGAGGCGAGAGAAAGAAAACACTCCTGTCTTCGTGGGGGAAGGCGGAGTGATGGTTTTGACCGTGTATCCTAACTCACCGGCGGAAGCCATGGGTCTAGACGCCGGCGACGTGATTCGGAGCATCAATGGTGTGGAGATCGAAGACCTTAGTGCTCTGGCACATCAAATGACTCCGTGGATGATCGATCCGATACTTGTGGTGGAAAACCAGTTTCGCCAGCCCGTCCAGCGGATAATCAACTATACGGGAAAGGTGCCTCCCTTGGGAATTGTCCCAGCACCCCATCCGGCGCAAGGTGCCTATGTGCGCTTTAAAGACGGACCTCTAAAGAGTCTATGGAGCAAGTGGAAATCGAGGAAGTGAGACTTTGACACAGTTTCGATTGGAGGAGAAAAAATCAACCATAGGTGTGCTCATGGTCTTGTTGGCTTTGAGCTCCTTAGGGTTTGCTGTCTTAGGTCTTCTAGGGGGACCAGAGCTGCCCTTTGACTTAGGGGCTGAGCACCGGGTCGAGCTCGAAATCGCTCGACCAAAGGCTCCAGATTTGGACAGTCTGGCGGATTTTTGGCAAGACAGCGGCTATATCATCCTTAGACGCCATCAAGATTATCATGTGCAGGTAGGGGCAGCCAGCCAAGACTTAGCCTGGGTGCAGGGGCAAGAAACCTTGGTTCTGGTTCCGGAGCGTCATGAACTACGTCTTTCAAGGGCGGTTTTACAGCTTGCTGAACTCTTTCTGGCAGAGGGATGGAAGATCCAGCTCGAGTCTAGCGAACATGGCTATACGCTTGGCTTTTGGAGTAGCGTGTCAGAAATGGACTCCCAGGTATTGGCCTACGAATGGAAGATTGAGCTTCTTAATCCCCAGAACTACGATTATTACTATGGGGGTTTCATCTCCGTGCTGGGCGAACGCTTCGATCCAGGGGGTTTTTTGCGGAAAACACCGCAGTCGCCGGTCTTGGCCGTAATTATCGACGATTGGGGCTATTCTACCCCCGCAGTAGAGCCGTTGATCGCTTATCCCCTGCCGCTAACCATGGCGGTCTTGCCCCATCTGGAACTATCCCAAGAAGCTAGTGAAAGGCTAGTTAGGGCTGGTCACGAGGTAATTTTGCACCAACCTATGGAAGCCCTAAGTTCGACTCTGGATCTAGGACCAGGGGGAGTTACGCTCGGTATGGATGGCGAAGAAGTGGAGGCTCGGCTGAAGGAGAACCTGGCTTCGCTCCCGGTAGTGGTGGGCTTGAATAATCACATGGGGTCCCTCGTTACGGCGGATCCTGAGATCATGGCCCACGTCTTAAAGGTGGTAAAGGAGTTAGGACTATTTTTTGTGGACAGCCGCACCACCACAGCCAGTGTGGTCCGGGAGGTCGCTCTTGAGCTGGGGGTATCTATTGGGGTGAGCAATTTTTTCATCGACAATGAGAGCGATGTGGACAAAATAAAAGGTCAGCTGCGCGCTGGCCTGGAACTAGCCCAGAGGCAAGGACACGCCGTTGTGATAGGACATGTCCGTCCTGCGACCGCTGATGCTCTGTGGCAGATGATTCCAGAATTCCTGGATTCAGACGTACAGTTTGTGCCCATCTCCAGAGTACTAGTGGGGGAATGACTATTGTCCGTGAATGTACCGGGCCTGGGCTTCTGCTACAAAGCGCTGAGCTTCTTCTCGATCGAGCCAGTCACCTACTTTGGTCTTCTTTTTCTCTAGATCCTTGTAGACCTGGAAAAAGTGGGTGATTTCTCGGAGCAAGTGTGGCGGAACATCGCCGAGTCGCTGCACCCAGTTCCATTGGGGATCACTCACGGGTACACAAAGGATTTTTTGATCAGGGCCCTTTTCATCCCACATTTCAAAGGCGGCAACAGGCTCGACGCGAATGAAGCAGCCCGGGAAGGTAGCTTCACCAACTAGGACGAGAGCGTCTAGAGCGTCCCCATCTTCTGCCAGTGTCTCAGGGATAAAACCATAATCCGATGGGTAATGGACTGAGGAGAACAGCATACGGTCTAGATAGAACCGTTGCTCTTCCTCATTGTACTCATATTTGTTGCGACTCCCTCGAGGAATCTCTACCATCATAATCAGACTCATACTTTATGACCTCCCAACGCTTATCGTAGTATAGTTGGCTAAGCGATGAAAATAACCTACCTATAATGGAAAAAAAGGAGATAGAGATACGACATGGCTTTGCAGAATGCATTTCGAGTTGTGGCTCCCTTTGAGCCTGCAGGGGATCAACCTAAAGCCATTCAGGAGCTAGTTTCAGGTATTCAGAGCGGTATGAAGCATCAGACTTTGTTAGGTGTTACCGGTTCGGGAAAAACCTATACCGTGGCTAAAGTGGTGGAGGCTGTGCAAAAACCTACCTTAGTCTTGGCCCATAACAAAACTCTGGCAGCGCAGTTGTGCAGCGAGTTTAGGGAGTTCTTTCCCCACAATGCTGTGCACTACTTCGTTAGTTACTATGACTATTATCAGCCGGAGGCCTATGTTCCCACCAGTGACACCTATATTGAGAAGGATGCCTCCATTAATGATGAAATCGATCGTCTCCGCCATGCGGCCACAAGCTCCCTGTTTGAACGGAGAGATGTCATTATTGTGGCCAGCGTGTCCTGTATATATGGCTTAGGTTCTCCCGAAGACTACTCGGGGATGACCTTTTCTTTGAAGAATGGAGAATACCGGGATCGGGATCACATTCTGCGACGTCTGGTAGGGATTCAATACGAGCGCAATGACATTGGCTTTACCCGTGGTACTTTTAGGGTGCGGGGTGATGTCATTGAGGTTAATCCCGTTGGCAGTGAATCCATGATTCGAATCGAGATGTTTGGTGAAGAGATTGAACGGATTCAGGAGATCGATCCTATCACCGGTGAAGTTTTGGAGCAGCGAGACGAACTAACGATTTATCCTGCTTCGCACTTTATTACACCGGAGGAGAAGCTCCAGAGGGCTTTGCCTACGATTGAGGCCGAACTCGAAGCACGCTTGCTGGTGCTTCGCAGCCAGAATAAACTGCTAGAGGCACAGCGGCTCGAACAGCGTACCCGCTACGATTTGGAGATGCTGACGGAACTAGGCTATTGTACGGGAGTCGAAAACTATTCCGCTCCCTTAACTGGACGCCAGGCGGGGGAAACCCCCGCCACGCTCTTGGATTATTTTCCCAAGGATTACCTCTTGGTCATTGATGAAGCCCACGCAACGATACCCCAAGTACGTGCCATGTACTTTGGCGACCGATCCCGCAAGGAGAATCTGGTGGAGTATGGTTTCCGTCTTCCTTCCGCGCTGGATAATCGGCCACTGAAGTTCCCGGAGTTTGAGGACCACATGAACCAAGTGGTCTACGTATCAGCGACTCCAGGTCCTTATGAGTCGGAACGGTCAGAGCAAGTTGTGGAACAAGTTATCCGGCCCACGGGGCTGGTCGATCCTGTCATTGTGGTTCGCCCAGTGAAGGGACAAATTGACGATCTTATTGACGAGATCGGTCTTGTTTTGAAGCGGAACGAACGGGTCTTGGTCACTACCCTCACCAAGCGAATGGCGGAGGATCTCACCCAGTACTTTACGGAGATAGGGCTGAAGGTGCGGTACTTGCACTCGGATGTGGAAACCCTGGACCGAATTGAGATTCTGCGAGAACTCCGGCAAGGGGTCTTCGATGTCTTAGTGGGAATCAATCTCTTGCGTGAAGGACTAGACCTGCCAGAGGTATCCTTGGTGGCGATCTTAGATGCCGATCAAGAGGGCTTCTTGCGCTCCTCTACTTCGCTTGTCCAGACTATTGGACGTGCTGCCCGTAACGTGGAAGGAAAAGTAATTATGTACGCGGACCGCATTACCGATTCGATGCAGTATGCTATAGATGAAACGAGCCGTCGGCGTACCATCCAGTTAGCTTACAACGAACGGATGGGAATCACGCCAGTGAGTATCCAAAAAGCCATCAAGGATATTACCCAAGACCTCCCTGATGAGCAGGTGGCCGAAAATAGACCGGATTACGATGTTCGCAGGGGTGGATCACTGCAGGAGGTCATCGCTCTCATTCAGGAACTGGAAGAAGAGATGTACCGGGTGGCCCAGGAACTCAACTTTGAACGGGCGGCGCAACTGCGCGACGAGATTAAGGAGATACGGATTGAAATGGGGTTGTCTGTTTGAACGATAAATTAGTGATCCAGGGTGCTAGACAGCACAACTTGAAAGATGTAAATGTGGAAATCCCCAGGAACAAGCTTGTGGTAGTTACCGGACTTTCAGGGTCGGGCAAATCGTCTCTAGCCTTTGATACTATTTACGCGGAAGGGCAAAGAAGGTATGTGGAGTCTTTGTCGGCTTATGCTAGACAGTTTCTTGGACAGATGGATAAGCCTGATGTGGATTTGATTGAAGGACTTTCTCCAGCTATCTCCATCGACCAAAAAACAACCAGTCGCAATCCCCGATCAACCGTGGGTACGGTGACAGAAATCTACGACTACTTGCGTCTACTGTTCGCCAGGGTGGGGAGGCCCCATTGTCCGAGCTGTGGCAAGCCCATCGCCCAACAGACGGTGGAACAAATTGTCGATCAGATTCTGGATCTGCCTGAAGGGACGAGGATCCAACTGCTAGCTCCCGTCGTTCGAGGACGAAAGGGTGAGCACAAAAAAGTGATTGAAACCATTGCCAAAGATGGTTTTATCCGGATTCGCGTTGATGGCGATCTGCACGAGGTCAGCGATGCACTTGACTTGGACAAGAATAAAAAACACAATATTGAAATCGTGGTAGACAGAATCAGTGTCCGTCAGGATCTGGCGGGACGTCTAGGTGATTCAGTGCAGATGGCGTTGAACCATGGCGAGGGCGTTATCTTTGTGGATGTCATTGATGGAGAAGAGCTCATGTTTAGTGAGAAGTTCTCCTGCATCGATTGTGGTATTTCCATGGAGGAGCTGGCTCCCCGGATGTTTTCCTTCAATAGCCCCTTCGGGGCCTGTCCTGGCTGCGAGGGTTTAGGAACCAAGCAAGAGATCGATTCCAATTTGCTTCTGGATCGGGATCTCTCCATTGACGAGGGCGGGCTCATCCCCTGGCGCAACAGTAAGAGTCGTTGGAGGAATTCCATTCTAGAAAGCGTCAGTGAGAAATATGGGATCAGTCACGAAATCCCTTTGCGGGATCTAACTGGTGATCAACTGAACATTTTGCTCTACGGACTCGGCGATGAGCTGGTTAGTTTTTATTATACCAACACCGCGGGACGGGAGCGCATGTATGAGGCTCCCTTTGATGGCCTCATCGACTCCTTGAAGCGCCGCTATCAGGAGAGCGGTTCGGATTGGGTAAAGCAGGATGTGGAGCAGTATATGAGCATTAGCACCTGTGCTGAATGCCATGGCCGGCGCCTACGCCCTGAGGTTCTAGGGGTGACAGTGGGTGGCAAGAACATCATGGAGGTCACGGCTTTTTCCATTCGGGAGTGTCTGTGCTTTTTTACCTCTTTAGAGCTGACCCCTCGAGAAACGCTTATTGCCAGGCAAATCGTGAAAGAGATTAAGGCACGACTCGCCTTCTTGGTGAATGTGGGACTCGATTACTTGGCCTTAAGCCGCGCTTCAGCTACTCTTTCAGGTGGTGAGGCCCAGCGTATTCGTTTGGCGACCCAGGTTGGGTCGAGATTGATGGGTGTCTTGTACATCCTTGATGAGCCCAGCATTGGTCTACATCAGCGCGATAATGGGAAGCTTTTGGAATCCCTCAAGGAGCTGCGGGATTTAGGCAACACCCTCATTGTGGTGGAACACGATGAAGAGACAATGGCAGCCGCGGATTGGATCATTGATATGGGTCCCGGCGCCGGTACCCACGGGGGAGAAGTTGTGGCGGAAGGACGCTGGGATGACATTTGTGCAGCCCCGAAGTCTATCACCGGGCAGTACCTCAAGGGCGAGAAGATGATCCGGGTGCCGCGCAAGCGGCGCAAGCCGAATGGCAATTGGCTCACAATTCGAGGCGCCAGGGAAAACAACCTGAAGAATCTCGACGTACGTATTCCACTCGGGGTATTTGTGGCGGTTACAGGGGTGTCAGGTTCTGGCAAGAGTACGTTGATTAACGACATTCTGTATCGCAAGCTTAGTCAAGCGATGTATCGGGCCCATACGAAGCCTGGCGATCACGACGCCATTGAAGGCTTGGAGTTCATCGACAAGGTGATTGAGATTGATCAGTCGCCTATTGGTCGTACACCAAGGTCCAACCCAGCGACCTATACTGGGGCATTTGATGCCATTCGAGATTTGTTTGCTTTAACCAACGAAGCCAAAGTGCGCGGATATGGCAAGGGACGCTTTAGTTTTAACGTCAAAGGCGGGCGCTGTGAGGCCTGTAAGGGCGATGGTATCCTGAAGATTGAAATGCACTTCTTGCCTGATGTCTACGTACCCTGTGAAGTTTGTAAGGGTAAACGTTATGGCAGAGAAACCTTGGAGGTGAAATATAAGGGGAAGTCCATTTCCGATGTTTTGGAAATGCAGGTGGAAGAAGCGGTAGACTTTTTCCAGAATGTCCCCAAGATTCACCGGCGGATGCAGACCCTCTACGACGTTGGTTTAGGCTATGCTAAGCTCGGACAGCCAGCCACCGAACTCTCAGGTGGCGAAGCCCAAAGAGTAAAGCTGGCAACAGAGCTAAGTCGCAGGAGCAACGGAAAGACCCTCTACCTTTTAGATGAGCCTACAACCGGGCTTCATTTTGAAGACATCCGCAAATTGCTCTCTGTCTTGGAGCGTTTGGTTGATGCCGGTGATACGGTGCTCGTCATTGAACACAATCTCGATGTGGTGAAAACGGCAGACTATATCATTGACTTAGGCCCAGAAGGCGGCCAGGGCGGCGGAACCATTGTAGCCCAGGGTACACCAGAAGAAGTCTCCCAGGTTTCCGCGTCTTATACCGGGCAGTTTCTACAGAAGGTGCTTGGCGACGCGCGTCTATCAGTGATCCATGGGGAGTGAGGTGGGTGGATGAATCTACAGCATAAGTTAGCCACCTTGCCGACTACGCCAGGAGTCTACCTCATGCTCAATGAGGCTGGAGAGGTAATTTATGTGGGCAAGGCCATCAACTTGCGTAACCGGGTGCGTTCCTATTTCCAGAAATCTGCTCATCATGCTCTCAAGGTGCAGGTGCTCGTGGAGAACATCACAGACCTAGAGTACATTGTAACGGATTCAGAGATGGAAGCACTCATTCTGGAAAATAATCTGATTAAGAAACATAACCCCCGTTATAACGTGCGTTTGAAGGACGACAAGACCTATCCTTATATTAAGGTGACAGTCCAGGAGACCTTTCCGCGAGTTCTGATGGTCCGCAAACGGCTTAAGGATGGTGCCCGTTACTTTGGGCCCTACACCGATGTCACGGCCGTAAAGAAGACCCTCTCTTTTCTCCGGACTCTTTTTCCTGTTCGCAGTTGTAGCAAAACAATTGAAGAGGGGGGCCAGGATCGCCCTTGTCTGAACTACCATATCGGACGCTGTCTAGCCCCCTGTGCAGGTTTAATCAATAAGGAAAAGTATGGAGAGATGATCGAAGAGGTGCTGTTGTTTCTAGAAGGGCGCCTCGACCGCTTGATTCCTGATTTGACAAGCAAGATGCAAGAGGCATCAGCCCAGTTGGAATATGAGAAGGCGGCCCGTTTCCGTAATCAAATTCGGGGTTTGGAAACCCTCCTGGAAAGACAGAAGATTGTAGTTGACAAGGCGAAGGAACAGGATTATGTGGGGTATGCCCGCCATGGTGAACTAGCCTGCGTGCAAGTGTTTTTTGTGCGGGGAGGCAAGCTTGTAGGGAGGGATCACTTCTTGCTGGAGTGTTCGGCTGACGAGGAAGGTCCGGAAATCTTGCGGGCTTTCCTGCAGCAGTATTATGAAGAGGCTTCCTACATTCCTAGGGAGGTTCTAACGCCAGTACCCCTCGGGGAACCAGAGGTCATGGAGACTTGGTTGGAAAGCCTCAGGGGCCAAAGGGTTTATCTACGCACTCCTCAACGGGGAGCCAAGAAGCAGCTCTTGGACCTGGTGATCAGGAATGCCCAGGTCGTCTTGGACGAGACCCGGAGCCGCAATACCTTTAAACAAAGGGCCCTGGAACGAGCTTTGCAGGATTTGCAGGAACTGGCGGACCTCGCTGAGCCCCCAGGGCGTATTGAGGCCTTTGATATCTCGAATCTGCAAGGCACAAATGTTGTGGCGTCCTTAGTGGTCTGGGAAGACGGAGACTTTAAGAGCACAGATTATCGTCGCTTTCGCATTCGGGGTGTTGAGGGATCGCCCGATGATTATGCTGCCATGGCGGAGGCGGTGTCCCGTAGATTTAAGCGGGGACTCGACGAACAGGCCGCAGAACCTGGGGAGCACAAATTCTCTGTCTTTCCCGATTTGGTCTTGATTGACGGAGGAAAGGGACAACTCGGAGTAGCCCTTGGGGTACGGGATGAACTTGGCCTGATCATGCCCTTCTTGTCTCTAGCCGAGAAAAGGGAAGAGATCTACCTGGAAGGACAGTCTCAACCGGTGATCTGGTCCGCTGACTCTCCTGGTCTACTCTTACTACGCCGGATCAGGGATGAAGCCCACCGCTTTGCCCTGACATACCACCGGAATTTGCGGGGAAAGGCGACTCGGGGTTCTATCTTAGATGATATCCCAGGCGTTGGACCAAAACGGAAGAAGGATTTGATCAAGCACTTTGGCAGTATCAAGAAAATCCGTTCTGCCACTCCTGAAGAACTGGCAGAGGTTTCCGGTATCAGCTCCAAGCTGGCCGCTGAAATCTACCAGTACATGCAAAAGAGCTAGCGGTAAACGAGCTCTTTTCAGGGTAGTGAAAGGAAAGGAACAAGACTCATGCATAGAGTACTCGCTAAGGGCATTCTTTCAGCACAAAATGGTATGAACATTTACCGTGGTTGTACCCACGGCTGCATTTACTGCGACTCCCGCAGTACCTGCTATCAGATGAACCATGCGTTTGAGGATGTGGAAGTCAAGATCAATGCCCCACAGCTCTTAGAAGAGGCCCTCAGGAGAAAGCGCAAGAAGTGCATGATTGGCACCGGTGCCATGGGCGATCCCTACATTCATCTGGAAGAAGATCTGCAGCTGACTAGAAGCTGTCTAAAGCTCATACGGGATCATGGATTCGGCTTGGCTATCCAAACAAAATCCGCACGCATTCTACGGGACCTCGACGTACTGCTGGCCATCAATGAGCAGGCGAAATGCGTGGTACAGCTCACGCTCACCACCTATGATGAGGGTTTGTGCAAGATCCTGGAGCCCCATGTGAGCACCACAAGTGAGCGTTATGAGGTGCTGAAGGTGCTCAGGGATCACGGAATTCCCACGATTGTATGGCTCGATCCAACTCTTCCCCTGATCAATGATACAGAAGAAAACTTGAAAGGTATTATGGACTATTGTATAGATGCCAAGGTGAAGGGGATTATCTGTTTTAACATGGGGATGACTCTCCGAGAGGGGAACAGAGAGTACTTCTACGAGAAGCTGGACGAGCATTTTCCTGGTATGAAGGAGCAATATATGGCAAGATATGGAGGTTTATACCAGGTTGTGAGCCCTAAGCACGAAAAATTGATGGGTATTTTTCGAGACCTCTGCCACAGGCACAACATCATGCCCAGTGTCAGTAGCTGTTTTGATTATCTCCACAGATTTGAGCACAAGGGTCCTAGACAGATGACGTTGCCCTTGGGAGGCGTCTAGTTGAGAAAAGACCCCCGACATTGGGGGTCTTGGCATGACGGACCTGGTGGCCGTTAGAAGCGGCGGGTTACGCCTAGATTTACGCTAACCGAGGAACTCCTGGTCTCTTCTAATGGCAGATCATTTCGGGAGAATGTAGGTATCGAATAGGTATTGCCCAAGACGCTGAGCTGGGCTCCAAAGTCCTCGGAGAAATCGTAATTGAGTCCAAGCCTGTAGATGAAAGCATTGCCAGAATCAATGTTTGCGTCGGTGACTTTGTTGGAGGTGTGGGACCAGCTAGTCCAAGGATTAGCGGCGACCAAGGCTGTGGTGCGAAAATCCTCGGTGATGGCTATATCCACGACCACTTGGCCTGCAAAACCATGCCCAGTAAAGCTGTGGAGTTGGCCTGCATCGACTTGGGGAGTCTCTAAACGAGTTGAGACCAATTGGTAACCAAGACCGCCATACACCGTGAGCAAGTCTTCTTCGAGAAAACGGTAACTAACACCTACATGGGCCAAATGCCGGCTTGCAGCAAAATCTTGTAGGCCTAGACTTGCCTGATAAACACCGGTAAACAGTAGATCCTCCTGGTCGTAGCTGGCCCATAGACCGCTGGACCATTCGCTGTTCGTGATGTTTTTGTGGCCAAGGACCTGTGAGTAGTTGGTTCGCCCATAGCCAAGGTGCACGCCGGCAAGAAGCTCAGCTGACGCGGCATGGGGTACTAGTAGTAAGCAGCACAGGATGAGAATTGGTAGAGCATGTAGCAAAAAACGTTCACGCATGTCGATTCTCCTTTTCCATGACTTTGAAACAGGACTAATTTCGGGATCGAAAGTCCAAAACCCGCCAAAGCAGGAAGGTTTTGCTGACTTCTTCGAGAACTTAACAGAAAACCATTTCGGGAGGCAGAAATCGTGAAAAAATCAATTTTCTTTCTAGTCGTGCTGTGTGTACTTCTTGTCTCAACAACCTTCGTTGCGAGTGCGGTATCCTTTGAGGGTGATGCTAGCTATCTTTTTGGCTTAGGCAGCTCAAAAAGTCGTGGGTTTGCCGCCCATGCTATGGTGGAAGTAATTGACGATGTCTTTGCGGATGGTTCCTTTCTGAGTACAACTGCGAAAACTGCGGCTGGTGATGGACCGGAAGAAACTCTGAGTAACAGCTTGATCAGTGTAGGTGGACTTTACCGTCCCGTCAATGATCCGGATTTAGGAGTCTTTGTAGGAGCGGGTTTCCTCAGGCTTAGCACGAAAGCAGCAGGGGCCGATGACCTTATTGGCCAGGGGCTCTATGGGAAGTTCGGTTTTAAGTTTCTGCCAACGCCACAGTTGACCGTAGTGGCCGATGTGAGTTATGCTCCGCGGTACAAGGAAGGCACAGATAAACCTGGTTCCTTCGTCAGTGCCAGAGCTGCCGTTTCCTACGAGGTCATGGACGGTTTGGGCTTGCAGGGTACCATTAAGCACTATAAGGCATCGGTAGCACCTGTGACCAGCGATACTCTAGTTGGTGCGGGCCTAACGTTCCGATTCTAAGCCCCATATGTCTGATCAAAGCTCCGGTGCCTAGGCGGAGCTTTTTTGTCCGCCGAAGCGGGTTCCATAACGCAAGGGAATTTTTCGCGCTGCGGTGCCATACTAAAGGGTAAGAGGAGGTTATCTTGATGTATGAGGAACAGCGCATGATACTACGGATGCTTGAGGAAGGAAAAATCACTGCAGAGGAAGCAGAGTCCCTGCTTAGAGCCCTTGGTGATAGCTCGAAAACTCCGGAGTCTGAATCTGAATCCCAGGAAGACCCTTGGGTTCGTATGGAAAAACTCGGGGAGGACTTCGCTGCCAAGGTGGAGGTGGCCACGGAACGGTTTTCGCGATCCCTAGAACACAATGTGGGGGACAAACTCAGCAAACTACCGAAAATTCTGGCCCGATTCCCCTTGTTTGGATATGAAGAAAGCCATGAATTCAAGAGTGTAACCAAGGGAACGGTAGGTCCTGGTGAGGTAATTCCGGTGAAGATCCATAATCCTAACGGCTCCCTCAAGCTGGTAGGTTGGTCCGAGGACACCTACCAGTTGACCATGGTTCAAAGACTACGCGGGGGCGACCGGGACGCCCTAAGAAGCAGGCTCTTTGAGTTGGCTTGGGAAGATGGGGCAGAGCGCAAGGACTTCCATCTGACCGTGCCCGTCTTTAGCGAGCTCGCTATCTCGCTTCACCTGATGGTTCCAGAAAACCGTATGTACGAAGTGGAGTTACAGTCGCAAAATGGGTCTCTCTTGGTTGAAAACCTCAAGGGTACCAGTGTACGCGTGGAAAACGTCAACGGATCGACGAAACTGCAATCGGTCAAAGCCCACACGATTAGAGGCGAGGGAGGCAATGGCTCCTGCGAAATGCACGAGGTGGAGGCGAATCTAGTTCGCCATAGCCTAGGTAACGGTTCTTATCGCGTCTCAATGTCCGCGGCCAATGTGGATCTATTGACGACCAATGGTTCAGTGAATGTTCGTGTTTCTGCTGTTCAAGGAGTCACAAGCTACAGGCTACGTACGACGAATGGTGCCATAAAAGTGAGTCTGCCTGCCCAGATGGACTTAGGTCTTGCCCTCGATTTACAGACGATAGTTGGGCGCATCTCCGCCGAAGTCAACGCCTTGGAGATAACTCGCCAAGACAGACAGGGTGGTGGCTCGGTGCTGGCAGGCCACTCTCTTGACTACTCAAGCAAAGCGGATAAACTGGACTTGGTGGCTTCGTCGACCTCAGGCTCAATCACTCTGTCTAGAAGAGACGTGTAGACGAGGAGCTGGCGAACCGGGCGGGTGGTCTCCAGGCAGGATTGACCGAAGATATGGCGAAAAAAGGGCACGAGAGATGGTGATGCCATCTCTTTTCCTATGTAGAAATGGGGTTTACTATGATCAAGTTGATTGCATCGGATTTAGACGACACCTTATTGGACCGCAATGCTCAGTTGACTACCAAAAACAAAGAGGCAATTTGCCAGGCGATTGAGGCAGGCATACTCTTTACGATTGCCACAGGACGTATGTTTCAAGCGACTGCACCTTTTGCCAAGTCCCTTGGTCTAGGAGCAGAGGTACCTCTCATTTGCTACAATGGGGCCATGATTAGACGCTTGTCTGGGGAAATCCTTTATGAGCAGCCCTTATCAGCAGAGATATCCCAGGTCATTGTGGAGCATGGACAAAGGCGGGGCTGGACCATTAACGCCTATTTTGATGACGAACTTTATGTCTCCACCTTGAACAAAGAAGCTCAGGATTATGCCGACCGCGTGCGGGTAGGCGTGACGCCTGTCGGAAGCTTGCTGGAATTCATCGAGGACGGCAATAAGAGATTGTCCAAACTGATGATCATTGGCGAGCCCTCCGAGACTATGGAGAGGATCGAAGAGTTGCGCCCGTTAGTGGGTGAAAATGTGCATCTGGTACGCTCGAGGCCAAGATATATTGAAATCACCAATGCCCAGGCCCATAAAGGGAATGCACTACTATGGCTGGCACAATCCTTGGGTATCGGAGCCCACGAAGTCATGGCTATAGGAGACAGTCAAAACGATCTGACAATGATTGAAATGGCTGGAGTCGGTGTGGCGGTGGCGAATGCTGCTCGAGAGATCCAGGCGTTGGCCCAGCATGTTGTCGCTACGAACCAAGACAATGGAGTCGCTCAAGCCATTGCCGAATTCGCTTTAGGCTAGATGACGCGATGTTTTTTGCCTATGAATATTTCCTTTCGTTTTTTCTTGAAAAATTATACAAGTTTATTTTGCCATTGATCATGATCTGTGATATTATGAGATTGTAATTTAATATGTTTTGGGTGAACACTCATTTGCGGGCTCCCAGACATATTTAAAATATCCTACTTAATAGAGGAGAGGAGATTTTTTGTGGCACAAGTTCTTTTAAAAGACATTACCAAACGGTTTGGTAATGTGACTGCTGTTGACAATATTAGTTTAGACATTGAGGACAAAGAGTTTATCGTATTGGTTGGACCATCAGGGTGCGGGAAATCCACCACACTTAGAATGGTGGCAGGTCTTGAGGAGATTACATCGGGACAGATTTCCATTGGGGATCGGGTTGTAAACGATGTACCGCCGAAAGATAGAGATATTGCCATGGTTTTCCAAAACTATGCTTTGTATCCACATATGGATGTGTACAACAACATGGCTTTTGGGTTAAAACTCCGGAAGTTTCCCAAAGACCAAATCGACAAGAGGGTCAAAGATGCAGCAAAGCTCCTTGGTATTGAAAACCTGTTAGACCGCAAGCCCAAGGCTCTTTCCGGCGGACAACGCCAACGTGTAGCTGTAGGTCGAGCTATTGTGCGTGAACCAAAGGTATTCCTCATGGACGAACCTCTATCCAACCTTGACGCCAAGTTAAGGGTACAGATGAGGGCCGAGCTCAGCAAGTTGCATAATCGTCTTCAAACAACCATTATTTACGTAACGCATGACCAGACTGAAGCCATGACCATGGGTGATCGCATTGTAGTTATGAAGGATGGTCATATCTATCAAGTTGGTGCACCACTTGAGATTTACAATCACCCCAATAATGTCTTTGTAGCGGGCTTCATTGGTAGTCCGGCTATGAACTTCTTGGATGCAGTACTTACGAAAGAGGGCGACGTGTACTCCATTGATGCCAAGACCTTCAAAATGGAAATTCCAGCTGAAAAGGCTGCTTCCATCAAGAATATTGGCAACTACGCGGGCAAACATGTGATTTTGGGGATTCGCCCCGAGGATATTGAAGACGCCAAGATCATCGGTGATGATCCCAGATTCTCCCTTATGGAAGCACTCGTTGACGTAACGGAGCCCATGGGTGCCGAAGTCTATGTTTACTTCTCCACTGGAGATAACACATTTATTGCTCGTCTTGATGCTACCACTACGGCACAGGACGGCAACAAACTCAAGGTGGGCCTTAACATGGGTAAGATTCATCTCTTTGATAAGGACACCGAAGAAGTCATTCGGTAAGGACGGAGTAGGCGAGGGTTCCACATTAGTGGGACCCTCTTTTTTACCCAGATGGCGATTGTTGGCGTACTTGGAAGTACTTACAAGGCCTCTAGCAGGAGGAATAGCCACCTCAAGGGCGAAATACCTAGGCGTACGACCACGATAGAGATGGAGATTCTCAGCGACTTCGCTAACTTATGTTAGTATGATCGTGGTCGTGCAGGGCTTGGTCTCGGTAAATCTCTCAATAGAGGAGGTGTACCCCTTGAGCTACGGAGATCAAGTGAAGTGATTTTTAGTGTATTCATTCCACATATATACGGAGGAAGACGGAGAGGAAACATGGAGACTCGCCTGAATCATTCTCCTTTTGCGATACGGACTGGGTGCGCTAAAAGAAGCAAAACACAAAAAGGGGATACGAATATGAAAAGACTTATTGTTTTGTCCTTAGTCATCGCCTTAGTTGCTGTGGCCCCTGTATCGGCTGCAGGTCTAGATTTGAGCGGTGCAATTGAGACAGAGATTACTGTGAACAAAAACGGAGAAAGTTTGGAAGTAGTTCCTGGTTCGGAACTCTCGCTAAATCTTGGTCTCAGCGCTGCCGAAGATCGAGTTCGCGCCGGCGTAGAGCTTGGTTTGGAAAGAGAAGACAAAGACCTAATGCCTACAGAGCTCTCTCTAGGCGAAATCACATTGAAGCAGGCATTTATTGAAGCTGATGGACCTTTCTGGTATGGTGGTCCTGAAGCAACAACTCGCTTTGGTACACTGGACATTGGTTACAGCCCATATGCGAGCTTGAAAGATCGTAGTGGTATCAGCATCAGTGGTGTAGATCTCGACGTTGTTGGGCTTGGCGGCTTCTATGCCTTAGAAGGCCCGCAAGGACATGTCTTGGGTCTCCGTTCTGACCTGTATGTGGTTGATGACGTGAATCTTGGCGCTTCGATTATTAGCGACAATGAGATTCTCCGTCTGCAACTGGATGCAAGTGCAGCTCCTATCGAAGGTTTGATGGTTGCTGGTAACGTAGCTATCGATCACGTTGATGGTTTTGATCTGAACATGGACAATTTGTGGACCTTGAAGGCTGACTATGCAATCGCCGAAGGCACAAATGTAGTTGCTGGTTACAAACACATCACCGAAGAATTTGAACCACGCTATGTTGCTGCCAAGACGAAGAAGGAAAACGCAGAACATGACTGGGTACACTTGGCACGGGCAAAAGACTCTGGTTTGTTTGTAGGTTTTGAAACCGAGCAACAGGGTATCAACATGAACGCTGCCTATGACCAAATGTTTGCTGAAGCAAGCATTGGTGCTGGCACCGAATACGAAGGTTTTCAGTTCAATGTAGAAACCGTCCTTGATGTACCGGCCGTGAGCGCCATTGCAACCAAGACCACAACCTTTGGTGTAGGTCGCGAGTTTGATGTGATGGAAGGTCTCGCCGTGGATGCAAAGTACGAAGGTAAATGGACTGGTGGCGAAGCAAGAACCCTCGTGCACACCGTTGGTGCTAGCACAACGCTTGGTCTTGTGCCCGCCATCGACGGACTTGAGCTCAGCGCTGAAGTATCTGCTTCGGAACTGAATCTTGACTCCCTTGGTTACAAAGTTGGTGCTGAGTTTGCTGCACCAAACGGCGTAAACCTCGGTATCGAGCACGCACGTCATGCAGGCACCACTTTCAACGCTGGCATGAAAGTTGAGTTCTAGTCTAAGCTTAATTCTGTCGTTTAGATAGTAGTGAGAATGGCTCCTCCCTTCTGAGGAGCCATTTTTCGCGTTTCCGTGAAAAGATGCAGGGATCAGGGCATACATATAGAATAAATAGCTTAATCTGGATTATATGGGGGTAGCAGGAAAAAAACTTTTGATGATGGAAGGATTTATGGGATTCGCGTCAAATAATGCTATAGGACTAGGCTTTATGCTTCTCGAAGGTACTGGTAAAGGAAGGAGGTGCCCACTCAGTATCCAGTAACCAAGCAGAAGATAAAGACATTGCCGACGGAACAGAAGGGGTAAAAGGAAACATGGAGACTTTTCCCCGGACATCCAAGTGGTAATGTAGATATACGCAAAGAAAGATTTTCCAAAAACTGAGGGGGAAAAATAATGAAAAAAGTATTAGTAATTACCCTAGTACTCGTTATCGCCTTTGCCAGCAGTGCAATGGCATCAGTTAGTCTTAGTGGTAAATTCACCGCTACTGCAGAAATGGATAGCTTTAGAGTTTTCACCGAAGACTATACGTTGACACCAGGTATCTCGTTTACAATCGGTGCTTCTAACAAGAGCGAAACAGACGAAGTAGTCAACTGGGATTTCACCGGTGGAATTAACCTTGTTGACAGTGAGTTCGAACTAGGCAAATACAAGCTCGGCTTGTATGACAATTACTTTGATATTTGGGTTTGGGGTAATAAACAAGAGTTAACCGCAAAATCCACCCATTTTGGCATGGTTTCTGCTGGCAAGACCGCAGCTGCAGGTACAATGCGTGCACGTCTTGCAGTTCCTGTCATGGATCTGGGTACAGTTACAGTTGACCTAACGGCTCCTTCTAGCATGCGTGCATTTGTTGATGTTAAAGCGCTCGAAGGGTTCGATGTAAGCCTAGGATACCTACGCGATTGGGCCGATAAAGAAGATGCTAAGAACGTGATTGCTGCTGGTGCCGAGACAACTATTGCTACCGGTGACATTGATGTTACTCTTGAAGCTGGCGCTGGTGTAACCTTAGCTGAAGAACTCGGCTTTGCACTTGCACTAGGTGCAGAGAGTGATATCACGGATGAGTTGAACGTGAATGCTAGTGTAGAACATGCTAATGCCAACTGGGCTGGCGATGGCGTAACACCATTTGCAACAGTTCTCGCTGCTGGAGCAACCTATAGCGAAGATGTATTCCAGGTGAGTGCTTCTAGTTCGTTTACTATCGAAGGCGATGAAGAACAAGACAATAGCAACACATTGACCTTGGGTGCTAAGTATCGCATGAGTGATGCTTTGGCCTATAAAAATCTGTTCCACAAGGACCATTGGTTCAACAACACTGCTCCAGCATTTGGTGCGGGCGTAGATCTTAAGAACTTTAAGTTTGACAACGTATACGCCGACGTTACCAGCCCTGTTGTTGAAGACATGGTTTGGGTAAAGGGTGCAGCAAGCTTCAATAGCGAAAAAGACGTAGCCGCCAGTGTCCTCGGACACATCGTGCCTTTCGATAAGTTGACGGTCATTCCGTTGGTTAAATATGAGTACAACACAGACACCAAAGTTGGAACACCTACCGTTAACCTGAAGGCTAACTATAAGATTGGTGCCAGCACGACAGAGCTGAAATTTGAAGCTCAAAGAGAGTTCATCAAGGATGCTCCAACCAGCTTGCTGAAGCTTTCTGTAGAAGTTCCTTTCTAGAACTCAACGCAAACACAAACCACCCGGGTCTCTCGGGTGGTTTTTTCTTGCCTAGTTCTATAGGTAATGGCGGCTTTGGATTAATGCGCTAACAGTTAAGAGGTCTAGATCATTTGCGCTGAGGGCCTCTGCATCTGGTAGTTTGTGGAGGAGTTCGTGATGATCCAGTTCCAAGAGAGCCGCTCGTACTTCGTCCTTAACCTCCTCCTCTCCTGACGTTTCGGCTAGTTCGCGGTAGATCTGGCATAATAGAAAGAGATGATGAATACGCAAAAGTGGTGCAAAGGTGAAGGGGAGGGAGCGTTCTGCCATATCCTTGGCCTCCTGAACCATCCCCCGGTGCAGAAGTACCTTAGCGGTAAGATGCTGCAGTTCAGGATCGCAAGGAGGATCTGGAACAGAGATGCTGAGTGCCGTGGCGCTGGCACTCAACTCCTTAAGGAAATAGGTAGTTGGTGAAGGACGCAGGTGTTCAAGATAACGATGACATTTTTTTGTCAGAAGGAGGCTTTGCTTAGCGGCCTCCAGAATCAGATGTTCGCCTAAGAGATCACTTGCTGTGGTTTCAAGTTTTTCAGACCAGTCCCGAAGGCTGCTCAGGGAAGGCTGGGCCACCCCGTTTTCTACTTTGCTCAAGAAACTCGCTGACTCTGCGCTTGCAACATCTCCTTGGCGCATTTGCATCTGTCTGCGCCTCTGCCGTAGCCTGGATCCTAGTAGCACCATACCCCAACCCCCTAAAATATGGTTAAAAGTACCCCCTGAGGCAAAGTGTACCATAAAACATGGAAAGAGGCAACGTCTCCCATTATTGACAACGCCTGCCCATGACAATTATAATGGCATTGAGTTCGTCCTAAACGAGGTGACTTCTGTAGTGGATAACAAACGGATCCAGATTCGCATCCCCGCACATTTGCTGGACCAAGTCGACAGTATCGCGCAGGAAAACCAGATTAATCGTAGTCAGTTTATACAAAACTGCATCCAGGTGTATATAATGGAGAGAGAACCTCACTGCATGGAAGAGAAACTGCGGGTAGGCTATCAAATTATGGCTGAGCTAAACCTTCGTCTTGCAGAGGAAGACTGCGATGAAGGACTGTTAGCAGATTACGAGCGCCAATTGGCGGAGGCTGAATAGAGT
Organism: uncultured Clostridiaceae bacterium; assembly: GCA_964485345.1. Taxonomy (GTDB): domain Bacteria; phylum Bacillota; class Limnochordia; order Darwinibacteriales; family Darwinibacteriaceae; genus UBA5420. The sequence goes on along the minus strand of CAZAJB010000003.1, from coordinate 38,791 downwards.
GGAAAATGTATCGCGTGGCGATATCTTTTATGCCAACTTAAATCCGGTCATCGGTTCAGAACAGGGGGGCGTCAGGCCCGTTCTAATTCTGCAAAACGATATCGGGAACAAATATAGTCCCACTACAATCGTGGCGGCTATCACCTCGCGCATAAAAAAGGCCAAACTGCCAACCCATGTCGAATTGGCTAGTGATGACGTTTCCTTGGAGAAGGACTCTGTCATACTCCTCGAACAGGTGCGGACCATTGACAAGCGGCGCTTAAAAGAGAGAATAGCCCACCTCGACGAAGAGACAATGCGTAAGATCGATGAGGCATTGCAGATCAGCCTAGGTCTCTCCAAAGTATAATTGTGAACGGAACACTCATTTAGTGGGTGTTTTTATTTCATCCAAGGAGGGTTTACATGAAACAAGATCAACCTATGATTGGCTTACTTTGTGGCCACGAACAAGGGAAACGAGATCGCTACTACGTTAACAACACCTATGTTCAGGCTGTGACTAGGGCCGGGGGCATCCCTATCCTCATACCGTACCAGCCAAAAGAACAAGTCTTTCGCATCTTAGAGGGTCTGGACGGTCTAGTGTTGCCAGGGGGTGACGATGTGGATCCCGGTCGCTATGGTGAAAATCCTATCGCTCAGTGTGGCGAGATCGATCCACATTGGGACGAACTGGATTTGTGGGCGGCGGGTTTTGCCCTCGACCGCAGCATCCCCATCCTAGCCATCTGTCGCGGCTGCCAAGTGCTCAATGTGGCCTTGGGCGGGACCTTAGTGCAAGATATTCCCTCGCAGATAAGGGACTCCCTCAAACACGCGCAGCAAGCCCCGCGCTGGTATGCAACCCATGATATAACTGTCCAATCTGCCAGCCTCTTGGGGAGGATTTGGGAGCAGGCGCCGCAAAGAGTCAACTCGTATCACCATCAGTCTATTGCCAAGGTTGGCAAGGGACTGCGCATTGTGGCTTCTGCACCAGATGGGGTTGTTGAGGCGGTGGAGAGCACCGAACACCGCTTTGTCCTGGGTCTTCAGTGGCACCCTGAGTTGATGATCGACCATTATCCTTCGGCCGGACGAATCTTTGAACAATTCATTCTAGCTGCTTCAGAGAGCTAATTTTCGAGCAGGATTTCTACTCCTCCACGGTGAACTGGTGAATATACATATTCACCCAGGAGTTTCACTACGTGAAACGTCCATTGCAGAAGGAGGAGGTACGTTAATGCTAGTAATCAAAAATGCAACGCTATACACAATTACCGATGGCATCAAAGAGGGATCTCTGCTCATTGATGACCAGGGCAAAATTGCAGGCATAGGGGATGTAGAGATTCCTGCAGGTGCCAACGTGATTGATGGTAGCGGAAAGATTCTTATGCCTGGTATGATCGATGCCCATGGTCATGCGGGAGTCTATGAGGAAGGTTTGGGTTTTGAAGGATCTGACGGAAATGAGATGACCGATCCGATTACTCCCCATTTGAGAGCTCTAGATGCAATCAATCCACACGAAGAAGGGATTCCAGAGGCTCTCAGGGCAGGCGTTACGGCGATGTGTATTTTACCGGGTAGCGCAAATGTCATAGGCGGGCAAGGGGTAACAGTCCACCTTTATGGCAATACTGTAGAAGATATGATTATCAAGGAAGACGGCGGACTAAAGATGGCCTTTGGTGAAAACCCCAAGAGGGTTTACTCTGGTCAGAAGAAGACACCTTCTACCAGAATGGCAACTGCCGGTATTTTGCGCGAGAATCTTGTTAAGGCACAGAACTACATGGCCAAGCAAGAGCAGGCAAAAGCCGATCCAGACAAGCCATTTGAGCGCGATCTCAAGATGGAAGTGTTAGTCAGGGTGCTAAAACGGGAGATTCCCATCAGGGCACATGCTCATCGGGCCGATGATATCATGACCGCCTTACGGATTGCCAAGGAGTTTAGCCTCGACATCAGTATCGAGCACTGTACTGAAGGTCACAAGATTACCAAGGAGTTGAAAGAAGCTGGTGTATGGGCCCTGGTGGGACCAACCATTAGTAACCGCTCTAAGGTTGAACTACAGGAACTTTCCTTCAACACACTAAAGGTGTTATGGGAAGCTGGTGTTCCAGTCACGATTACAATGGATCACCCCGTAGTCCCTGTAGGATATCTACCCACGGCCGCGGGTTATGCTGTAAAAGCAGGACTTCCCTATGAAGAGGCTCTCAAGGCGATTACACTCAATCCTGCCAAGGTCTTAGGAATTGATGACCGTTATGGTTCCCTTGAAGTGGGGAAAATGGCTGACGTGGTTCTTTGGAGCGGAGATCCCCTGGAGATCCAGTCTGAGGTGGAGACAGTCCTCATCCATGGTGATATTGTCTACAGTCGCTAGATCCGTCGGGAGGAAAACATCGTGTTAACTGTGAAATCCGCCAGTCCCGGCCAGACAGTGGAGATTGGCGAAGCACTTGCCAAAAGCTTATTTCCTGGTGATTTAGTGAATCTCAATGGAACACTAGGGGCGGGGAAAACCCTCCTGGTCAAAGGAATCGGGCAGGGTCTAGGAATTGATCCAAGTGCCGTTACCAGTCCTACCTTCGCGATCATTAACGAATATGAGGGAACAACGTTCCCTCTCTATCATTTTGACCTCTACCGCTTAGAAAGCGATCTTGACCTCGAACAAGTTGGGTTTGAGGAGTATTTCTATGGGCTTGGCGTTACTGTTGTTGAGTGGGGCGATTTGTTCAGGCACTACTTGCCAGATAGTCGCATAGACATCACCTTAGAGCCCCTCGGGTCAGAGGAACGGAAGCTCACTTTGGTAGGCCATGGTGAGCGAGGTAGAGAGGTTGTAGAACAGTTTAGGGGGCTTTTTCCTTGTACGTTTTAGGTATTGACACGTCAACCATGACTGGAGGGGTAGCGCTACTCAAGGAAGATCAGCTCATTGGCGAATCTGTCTTGAATATTCGCACCACCCACTCTGAAAGGCTCCTACCAGCACTAGAACAGCTTTTGACTGCTGGTGAACTTGAGGTCAAGCAAGTGGATTTGCTCAGCATCGTCACGGGTCCAGGGTCCTTTACGGGGCTTCGTATTGGCGTGGCTACGGCGAAGGGCTTAAGCTATGCCTTGGGAATTCGGGCAGTTGGAGTCACAACGCTAGAAGCGTATGGCTGGCAGTTCAAGTACTTCCCAGGCATTGTCCTTGCTTTGGTGGACGCCCGTCGCGAAAACGTGTTTTGGCAAGCTTTTCGAGGAGGAGTCGCGCTGAGCGGCCCTGCCTGGGGAACGCTTCAAGACGCCTTAAAGTGGTCTGAGAGCTCAAAGAGGTCCCAGGAGCCCTTTCTCTATGTAGGTGACGGAGCCATCAACTATGCTGAGAAGATTCGCCCTGCCTATGCAGTCCAGCCGAACCAGGGTTTATTGCGCCCCAGTGCCGTAGCCCACTTGGGTTACACAAGGTTTTTGGCGGGCGAGGAAGATGATGCTTTTACGCTCAACCCTACATACATGCGTCAAACGGAGGCCGAACGAAAATGGCAGCAGCAAACGTAGTCTATCGTATCATGACGGTGGACGATATTCCCATGGTTCAACTTGTTGAGCGAAAGTGCTTTAGCACGCCTTGGTCGAGGAATATTTTCGTCAGTGAGGTCACATGCAATGATAATGCCATTTATGTTGTAGCGTTGGTCGGCGAACGAATTGTGGGCTATGCTGGGATTTGGATCATCCTAGATGAAGGGCACATCACCAATATTGCGGTTGACCCTCTCTTTCAAAGAAAGGGAATTGGCGAGGGACTCATGGATGTCCTCACCGAAGCAGCGGTCAAGCGGGGGGTTATTGCCATGACCCTAGAGGTGAGGGTAAGTAACTCTGGGGCCCAAACCCTCTACTCGAAGCTAGGTTTTGTCCCCAACGGGATTCGCAAGCAGTATTATCAGGACGATAAAGAAGATGCCTTGATTATGTGGAGGGAATTAGGTGCAGAGTGGACTAACGCTGGGAATTGAAACGAGTTGCGACGAAACAGCAGCCGCTGTCATCCGAAACGGCAGGGAGATTCTGTCCAATATCGTCCTATCCCAGATCGATATTCATCAGAAGTATGGGGGAGTGGTTCCGGAGATTGCCTCGCGTCATCACATTGAGGCCATTTTCCCGGTCATTCACGAAGCCCTTGAAGAAGCCAAGATCACTCTGGATGATCTTGATGTGATTGCCGTGGCCTATGGACCAGGTCTAGTAGGAAGCCTCCTTGTTGGCGTGGCAGCAGCGAAGGCGCTCGCCTTCGCCAAGGGGATTCCCTTAGTTGGCGTCAATCACATTGAAGGCCATATCTATGCCAACTTCCTCAGTGGACAAAAGGTTAAGCCTCCCCTTGTCTGTCTCACAGTCTCTGGGGGTCACACAGACCTCCTTTTGATCCCGCGCCTGGGGGAATACGACATTCTAGGGCGTACGAGAGATGATGCAGCGGGTGAAGCCTTCGACAAAGTGGCTCGTGTGCTTGGTTTGCCCTATCCAGGGGGACCCCAAATTGAAAAACTGGCGCGAGGAGGCAATCAAGAGGCCATTTCATTTCCCAGAGGTCTGCTGGAGAAGGACAATTTCGATTTTTCCTTTAGTGGGCTGAAAACTGCGGCTTTGAATCACCTCAATGGAGCCAAACAAAGGGGCGAAGAGATCCATCGTCCGGATTTTACTGCCAGCTTCCAGTGGGCAATTATCGATGTCTTAACGCAAAAATTGATCGCCGCCGCCCGCCAGCATCAGGTCCGTCAGATCGTGCTATCGGGAGGCGTAGCCGCCAACGCCACCTTTAGAAACCATGTTGCAGAGAAAGCAAGTGAACTCGGTATGGAACTGCTTTATCCACCTACGCATCTTTGTACTGATAATGCAGCCATGATCGGTAGCGCTGGTTACTTCAGTTTTGTTGCAGGAAGGCGTAGTGACTATTCACTGAATGCTGTCGCGAACTTGCGCCTAGGCGACTAGAGGCGACGTTTAAGGAGGACTTTATGCACTCGGAAGTGATTATTAGCCCAGGAGAATTTGCCCGCCACGAACTGGCAGGGAAAACTGCAATTGTCATTGATGTCTTTCGGTTCACGACTACCGTTTTGACCGCTCTAGAAGCAGGTATGGAGCGGTTTTTTCCCGTAGCAGATCTCGAAGAAGCCTGGGCCTTAAAGAAGGATCATCCCGATTGTTTTTTGGCGGGTGAACGGCAAGCCTTGCCGATCCCGGGTTTCGATTTTGGCAACTCACCACTGGAGCACCAAGGAAAGGCATATGATGGCGGTAGACTGGTCTGTTCAACGACGAATGGTACTAGGGCAATCCAGGCAGCTAAGGGAGCCGAGCGCGTGGTCCTCGCATCGCTCCGTTCTGCGGGGGCCGTTGCGCAGTATGCCGCCCAGGAAGGTCGCGATGTCATTTTCCTCCCAGCCGGTCTCGAAGGGAAGTACTCCCTCGAAGACACTTGGTGTGCAGGTTTAATCCTAAGTTACCTGAAGGCCGCTGACCTTGGGGATGGGGCTAAGACTGCACTACTAGTTTATGGGGAAGTAGCTCGGGAGCAACTCGTAGAAAGTACTCACGGGAAGCGTCTTCAGGCACTAGGGCTCCACGACGATCTTGAGTTCTGCCTAGAAGTAGATGCCAGCAAGGGCGTTATTGTCTGGGATCAAAAGACGGGATGGGGAGGTTTAGAGCGATAACACTAGCATTCAGAAGATATAATGACTTTTAGACTGAAATCAACCGATTATGCCAAATTTTGTGCAGTGGGGAGACTTGCAAAAACTGGCGCGGTTGATTAATATATGGTATAGACTTAGCACTCAACGTGAATGAGTGCTAACAAGAGGATATTGAAGGGGGTACACGTAGTTGAACATTAAACCTTTAGGAGATCGCGTAGTCTTGAAAGTCTTGGCAGCTGAAGAAAAAACTGCAAGTGGTATCGTCATACCAGACACCGCCAAAGAAAAGCCGCAACAGGGCAAAGTCTTGGCCGTTGGACCTGGCCGCTACGGCGAAGATGGCAAATTGATGCCCATGGGCGTCAAAGCAGGAGATACCGTTTTGTTCGCCAAATATGCCGGAACTGAAGTAAAGTACGAAGGCGAAGAGCTACTTATTCTCAAAGAAACTGACTTGCTGGCAATTGTAGGATAATCAAACGAGGAAGGTGACTGACTATGGCTAAAGATTTACTTTTTCGGGAAGACGCCCGGAAAAAGCTAGAAAAAGGTGTAAACACCCTAGCTGATGCTGTGAAAATTACTTTGGGACCTAAGGGGCGCAATGTTGTAATTGAGAAATCCTATGGCTCTCCTACGATTACCAATGACGGAGTAACCATCGCTCGAGAGATCGAACTAGACGATCCATTTGAAAATCTCGGTGCCCAACTCGTTAAAGAAGTGGCAACCAAGACCAATGATATCGCCGGTGATGGAACAACAACCGGTACTGTCTTGGCTCAAGCTATCGTCCGCGAAGGCCTAAGAAACGTGGCAGCAGGGGCAAATCCCATCTTCGTCAAGAGGGGTATTGAACAGGCTGTAGAAGCTATAGTAGCAGAAATTAAGGCTACTGCTAAGCCTGTGGAAACACGCGAAGCTATCTCCCAGGTAGCATCCATCTCTGCGGGAGACATCAAGATTGGTGATCTTATCGCTGATGCTATGGAAAAAGTCGGCAAAGACGGCGTGATCACTGTAGAAGAATCGAACACCATTGGAACCACGCTCGATGTGGTAGAAGGTATGCAGTTCGATCGCGGTTATGTGTCACACTACATGGTGACAGATACAGATCGCATGGAAGCAGTACTCGAGGATCCTTATATCCTCATAACCGACCGCAAAATCAGCGCAATTGCTGACATTCTGCCTGTCTTGGAGAAGACAATGCAAGTTGGCAAGCCGCTTTTGATTATTGCTGAAGACGTTGAGGCAGAAGCCCTAGCTACTTTGGTACTGAATAAGCTCAGAGGAACCCTCAATGTAGTAGCGGTCAAGGCTCCCGGCTTTGGTGACAGACGCAAAGCTATGCTTGATGATATTGCTGTTGTAACCGGTGGACAGCTCGTGAGTGAAGAGGTTGGCCTCAAGCTCGAGAACACCACCATTGATATGCTTGGTCAAGCTCGTCAAGTGATTGTAACCAAGGAAGACACCACCGTTGTCGATGGTCGCGGCAAATCTGAGGCTATCGCAGGTCGTATCCAGCAGATTCGGGCAGAGATTGATGATTCCACCTCCGATTATGATGTGGAAAAACTGCAAGAACGCCTGGCAAAACTCTCTGGCGGCGTAGCTGTTATTCAAGTGGGTGCACCGACTGAGACTGAGCTCAAAGAGAGAAAGCACCGTATTGAAGACGCACTCTCCGCAACCCGCGCGGCTGTAGAGGAAGGCATCGTTGCTGGTGGCGGAACAATGCTGATTGACGCCCTAGGCGTTTTAGATACCTTGAATCTGTCTGGCGATGAGAATACTGGTGTTTCCATCATTCGTCGTGCTCTGGAGGAACCTTTGAAGATGATTGCCAGCAACGCCGGTGTTGAAGGCGCTATCGTTGTCGAAAAGGTGAAGAACGCACCGAAGGGTGTAGGCTTTGATGTTTTGACCGAAGAGTATGTGAACATGGTTGAGAAGGGTATCATTGACCCAGCCATGGTTACAAGAAGTGCTCTGCAAAATGCAGCTTCCATTGGGGCTATGATCTTGACTACAGAGGTACTCATTGTAGACGAGCCAACAGATGAACCTCCAATGCCTCCAGGCGGTATGGGCGGTATGGGCGGTATGATGTAGTAAGTCTAAGACTTGCAGGGGCTGTTGCGAAATGAACGCTTTGTTCATTTCGCAGCAGCCCCATTTTAAGTTAACACTGCATTTACAAGGGGAATACCGAGACTGTGGCGAAAAGAGTATTTACGAAAAGCGGAGGTGGTATTGGTTTGCAGGTTAGAGTTATGCTGAGTGCAGACGATATAGCCGAACGTGTTAGGGAGCTCGGCGAGGTGATCAATCGGGATTTTGAGGGTAAAGATCTGGTTGTCGTAGGCATACTAAAAGGTGCCGTGATCTTTATGAGTGACCTAATTCGAGAGATAAAGATTCCACTAGAAGTGGACTTTATGGCCACATCAAGTTATGGCGCGTCCACGAAAAGTTCTGGTGTTGTGCAGCTCGTCAAAGACCTTGATACAGCTATTGAAGGTCGCGATGTCTTGGTTGTGGAGGACATTATCGATTCGGGTCTGACATTGTCATATTTATCACAATTACTTCTTTCGCGGAAACCAACTAGTATAAAGACTGCTGTCTTGCTTGACAAGCCCGAGCGTCGGCAGATCAACTTTGTCCCTAATTATGTGGGCTTTTCCATTCCAGATGAGTTTGTGATTGGCTATGGCCTGGACTTTAATCACAAGTTCCGAGAGTTGCCTTATATCGGTGTAGTAACTGACTAAGATGGGGGGCCCAAGTTTGAAGCGCATTTTAGTGGTGGATTACGGCTCTAGTACAGTCCAAGATGTGGCTAGAGAGGTTCGTAAGTTAGGAGTCTACAGCGAGATTGTTCCTGCCTCTTCCCTTGCCGGAGAGCTGGCCACGGGCGAGCTGTGGGGGATCATTCCTGTCGGTGCGATTCCCAACGAGGCGCTTGAGCTGGTTAAAACAAGCGGCGTTCCAGTTTGCCGTTCCGGCGACGTCCCGAGCTTCTTAGATCACGTCTGTGGCCAGAACCGAGACTGGAACATGGAGAGTTTTCTCGGGCAAGCGATAGAGAAAATTCGGGCTCAAGTGGGTGGCGGAAGAGTCATTTGTGGTCTCAGCGGAGGCGTTGATTCCTCTGTAGTAGCGGTCTTGGTTCACAAGGCCATAGGAGACCAGCTCACTTGCGTATATGTGGACCATGGATTCATGCGTGCTGGTGAGACTGAGCAGATCGTCCAAACCTTTAGAGGCGAGTTTGGCATTCCTCTGATTCACGTAGACGCGCAGGATCGTTTTATCGATAAACTTCAGCGAATAGAGGATCCCGAGCAAAAGAGGAAAATTATAGGGACAGAGTTCATTCGGGTTTTTGAAGAAGAAGCCGAGAAAATCGGGGATGCAGCCTTTTTAGTACAAGGAACAGTCTACTCTGATGTGATCGAAAGTGGAACGGCTGCAGGGAAGGTTGTCAAATCTCACCACAATGTGGGCGGCTTACCTGATGATTTTGTCTTGGAGCTCGTCGAACCCTTGGCTTCGCTTTTTAAGGACGAAGTGCGGGCCCTTGGTGAGTTGCTGCAGATTCCAAGCGAAATCTTGTGGAGACACCCCTTTCCAGGGCCAGGCCTTGCGATTCGCTTGGTGGGTGCGATTACAAGGGAAAAGCTGCAGATCTTGAGAAACGCTGATGCTATTGCCATGGAAGAGATCCGCAAAGCGGGCTGGTACGACAAGATCTGGCAGGCACTCGTCGTACTGACAGACACCCGTACTGTGGGAGTATTTGAGGGCCAACGGACCTACGAATATGTTGTAGCCTTGCGCTTTGTCACAAGCACAGATGCCATGAGCGCGAGTTGGGTTCGGGTTCCCTATGACCTTTTAGACACAATCAGCCAACGTTTGTTGCAAGAAGTCAGGGGCGTCAATCGAGTTGTCTATGATATCAGTTCTAAACCACCAGCTACGATTGAATGGGAATAAAGTGGGGGGATATGCCATGATCAAGTATGATGAAAATGGTCTTGTGCCAGCGATAATTCAAGACACCCAGGGTAGCGTGTTAATGATGGCCTATATGAACGAGGAGGCGCTTAACAAGACGCTACAGACCGGCGAGACTTGGTTCTATAGTCGCAAACGGGGAGAAGTCTGGCGAAAGGGCGAAAAATCTGGTAATCTGCAGAAGGTGCGGCGCATTACCGCGGATTGCGATCGAGATTCGCTCCTAATTACGGTGGATCAACATGGCTACGGCGCTTGCGACGATGATACGGACCTTGACAATTTCAGTTGCTTCCACAATCTGATTATGTCCGATGGTCCTGAACAAAGGGATCTCAGGCCCCACCGTGAAGCACTTTCTTGGCTTTACGCTTCGATTGAGGATCGGAGGCGCTCGCCTAAGGTAGGATCCTACACCAATTATTTGATGGAAAATGGTCTAGACAAGATTCTCAAGGCCCTAGGTGAAGAAGCTGCAGAAGTACTGATTGCCGGCAAGAATGACGGGGATGAGGAGCTCGTATACGAGGCAAGTGATCTTCTATACCATCTGCTCGTTCTCTTGGTGTACCGGAGGATCGGTCTTGAAACCATTTGGGAGGAATTACTCGGTCGCTCTAGCCTATCGGGGAACTGATCGACACATAGAAGACACCTTTCTGCCGAAGTCATCCTAGGCAGAAAGGTGTTTTGATCTATTGTCGGGGGACACTTGTAGGCGATTTTTTTGCACATTTCTAGGAGGCGTTAGGCCTGGACTTGAAGAAGGTGTAACCCAGCGAGGCATCCGCTCAGGATGAGCGCCAGGAGTATGATACTTGGTAATACTAACTACATAACGCAATATGAGTCGCCCCTTCTTCAAGTATCTCGCTATGATCAGTTATATGTTTTCCTGGGCTTCCGCGAACCTGCAGGAAACGTTGGAAGCCAGAGAAGCAAGGTGGCAAGCGTATTTGCGCAAAGGAGACGAGTATGGATTATCTGCAAAATTTGAACCCCCATCAGAGGCTCGCGGTGACCACCGTTCGGGGCCCTCTTTTGGTCATCGCCGGGGCAGGTAGCGGCAAGACCAGAGTGTTGACAACCCGCATTGCCCATCTCATTGACGGCCATGAGGTTCCTCCGTACCGCATTGCGGCAGTCACGTTTACCAACAAAGCTGCTCAGGAAATGCGCGAACGGGTTGAGACTCTCGTTGGGGCCCGTAGTGCCGAAGTCTTTATGGGCACCTTCCATTCACTTTGTGTGCGGATTCTCCGCATTGAAGTGGGTTACAGCGGATATGCACCGAATTTCCAGATAGTCGATCAAAGTGATCAACTCGCGGTGATTAAAGATTGTCTCAAAGAGCTACAACTCGATCCAAAGCGGGTGGGGCCCAAACAACTGTTGGCCAGTATTGGCCAGGCTAAAGATGAGCTGATCGCCCCGGAAGACTACCTTCCAGCGGGAGGCGATTTCTGGGAGCAAACCGTATCTAGAGTGTACACGAAATACCAAGAGAAGCTGCTCAGGAGTAATGCCTTGGACTTCGATGACCTAATCATGGCCACCGTCAAGATGTTCCAGAAGCACCCTGTGGTGCTCAGCAAGTATCAAGAGCGCTTTCGCTATATTCTAGTGGACGAGTATCAAGATACGAATATGGCGCAGTATGTCCTTGTTCGCCTTTTAGCCAAGGAGAGCGGCAATATCTGTGTTGTGGGCGATGAGGATCAGAGTATTTACGCCTTCCGTGGCGCAGATATCCGCAATATCTTGGAGTTTGAAAAGGACTTCCCCGGGGCGCAGGTGGTCAAACTAGAAGAAAACTATCGATCCACCAAAACCATTCTCGGTGCAGCCAACTCGGTGATACAGAATAACACGGAGCGTAAGGAGAAAGCGCTATGGACGAGCCGAGACCAGGGGAAGCCTGTTATCTTTCATCAGGGCGGAAGTGAGCGAGACGAAGCGCGTTTCGTAGCTGAGAGCATTGCAGCTCTGCGGGACGAAGAGGTTCGGCCTTTTAAGGATTTCACAATCTTGTATCGTACCCATGCCCTTTCGCGGGTATTAGAGGAAGAATTCATGCGCAAGGGCATACCCTATCGTATTGTTGCTGGGTTGCGCTTTTATGAGCGTAAGGAAATAAAAGACCTCCTAGCCTACCTCCGCTTGATGCAAAACCCAGATAATGATCAGGCCTTCTTGAGGATTGTGAATGTGCCTAGACGGGGCCTCGGCGATGCCACCATCGGCAGACTCAGCGGCTACGCTGAGCAGTTTGGGATTAGTCTCTTTGCGACCCTTTCTTTCCTTGAGGGTGTTGATGGTCTCAGTCCGCGATTCAAGAACGCTCTCCAGGCCTTTCGAGTGCTCATTGAGGGCTTGCGTATGCAACTTGGCAGCTTCACCGTGACGGAGCTAGCAAAATCAGTGCTAGAACAGAGCGGATATCTGCGGGAGCTCGAATCTGAAGGCGATCTCGAAGCCATGGGTCGCATCGAAAACCTGCAAGAGTTCTTGTCCGTAACCGGACAGTTTGAAAGCGATGTCTCCCCGACTGACCTTGGCGCTCTCTTAGAACATGTGGCCCTGATTAACGAAGTGGATACGTATGATTCCTCGGCCGATGCAGTGAACATGATGACCTTGCATGGGTCCAAGGGTTTGGAGTTTCCAGTTGTGTTTATTGTCGGTCTCGAAGAGGGGATTTTTCCCCATGCCCGCTCCGCCTTTGAAGAAGGGCAACTCGAGGAAGAGAGACGTCTTGCCTATGTGGGTATGACACGAGCCGAGGAACGCTTGTTTTTGACCTGTAGCCGGCAACGCACGCTCTTTGGTGCAACGAAGTTGAATCCCATATCTCCCTTTGTGAGCGAGATTGACCAAGTTTATCTGGAGCATCAAGGACTTCCCGGTTCTGGTCCGAGACTAAGGGGCATTGTTCCTGCAAGTAGAAGGAAGGCGACGCCCTCCAATAAGGCATACAACGTTGGCGACAAAATCCGCCACAAGATCTGGGGTGATGGTATGGTGGTTTCAGTGAGTGAGTCGGGCGGAGACTTGCAGCTCAGCATCGCTTTTCGAGATCAAGGTATCAAGACAGTTATCGCCCATTTGGCTCCAATAACGAAGATTTAGCGGGGAGGACCAGCAACAATGGACCGCAGTCGGCAGAGAATCGAAAACCTACGCGCAGAGCTTCATAAGCATAATTACCGGTACTATGTCCTGGATGATCCGAGCATCTCGGATCAAGAATATGATCGTCTCATGCGCCAACTAGAGGACTTAGAGGCAGTGCACCCAGAATGGATTACCTCCGATTCGCCCACTCAACGAGTCGGTCATACGCCGAGCACAAAGTTCTCGGAAATCAAGCATACCCAGCCTCTCATGGGGCTTAGTAATGCTTTTTCCGAAGAGGAACTCAATGCATTTCGGGAGAGAGTGCAAAAGCAAAGTGCAGAACCAATCAGCTACATCTGTGAGCTCAAGATTGATGGCCTATCCGTTTCAATCGACTACGAGGATGGAGTCTTTGTGCGAGGGGCAACCCGTGGTGATGGCCTGGTTGGGGAGGACATCACCCTTAATTTGCGCACCATTCGTTCTCTGCCCCTGCGTCTCAACGAGCCTGTTTCGATCAATGTGCGAGGTGAAGTCTTTATTAACCGGCGTGACTTTGTGATGTTCAACGAAGAACGGGGACGTCTTGGCGAGAATCTTTTCGCCAATCCGCGTAACGCGGCAGCGGGATCCTTGCGGCAGCTCGATCCTAGGGCTACCGCCCAAAGGCCCCTTGACATCTTCTTGTTTGGCCTAGGAATACATGCCGCCCCAGAAATTCGCACCCAGGGTGAGTCCCTCGCATACATGCATCGTTTGGGTTTGCGGACCAATCCCTACTCCCAAGTGTGCCAGGACTTCTCAGAGGTCCGAGATTTTGTCCGAATGTGGCAAGAGACAAGTAAACGGGGGAGCCTTCCCTACGAAATCGATGGCGTGGTAGTGAAGGTCAATGAACTGGCGACGCAAAAAGCCCTGGGCACTACAGCACGGAGCCCAAGATGGGCGATTGCCTACAAGTTTCCGGCGGAACAGGTAGTGACGAAGGTTCTTGGGATAGAAGTGCAGGTTGGTCGTACAGGGGCCTTAACTCCCCTTGCTGAACTTGAGCCTATCCTCGTTGCGGGCTCCACGGTCAGTCGTGCGACTTTGCATAACGAGGATATCGTGAGAGACCGGGATATTCGGATTGGTGACTTTGTCGTGCTCCAGAAGGCTGGAGACGTCATTCCCGAAATCGTGCGTTCCTTACCAGAACGGCGCGATGGCAGTGAGTTGCCGTTTCAAATGCCCGCAGAATGCCCTGCGTGTGGTAGTGAGGTAGTAAGGGTTGCTGGTGAGGCTGTAACACGTTGTGTGAATGGCCGCTGTCCTGCCCAACGGGTCGAAAAGTTGATTCACTTCGCTTCTAAGGGTGCCCTGGACATCGAAGGCCTAGGACCAGCTAGTGTCATACAGTTGGTGGAGGCTGGTTTAGTCCAAAGTCCGGTTGACTTTTACAGGCTAGAAAAGGCTGATCTCCTACGTCTTGAACGCTTTGGTGAGAAGTCAGCAGATAATCTTCTGGCTGCCATTCAACAAAGTAAAGAACAACCCTTCGCCCGTGTTCTTTTTGGGCTGGGTATTCGCTTAGTGGGGGCAGAAGTGGCCCGAGAAGTCGCCACTTGGACAGGGAACTTTGAAACTTTAATCAGGCTCAACAAGGAAGAACTTCTGGAGATACCCGCTGTAGGGGAGAAAATTGCCCAGTCCATCTTGGACTACTTCGCGGATCCCGAGCAACAGCAATTGGTTGAAGGCCTCCTCGCCCAGGGTCTTGTGGTATCAGCTGGGAGTGAAGAACAGCCCGACCAGGCAACTTTGCTCAACGACTATACCTTCGTTGTCACCGGCCGTCTAGAAGGGTTTACTCGGTCTGCCATCGAAGACTTCCTGAGAAAACAGGGAGCAAGTGTGACCGCAAGTGTCAGCAAGCAAACAAGCTATCTCGTGGCAGGTCCGGGCGGTGGATCGAAGCTTACGAAGGCGGAAAACTTAGGGATTCCCGTTCTCTCGGAGACGGAGTTGGTAGAGTTCTTGAGGGAAAGAGGTGTCAGACTTGATTGAACGTCAAGAAGTAGTCCGCATAGCAAAACTGGCGCGCCTAGAGCTCAGTGAGGCAGAAATTGATCAGTATCAACTGGACTTAACGGGGTTTCTGGCCTCAGGCAAGAAATTGCAGCAGGTGGATGTCTCTGCCCTGGAGGGGACGAGCCATGCCATACTTATAACGCATGAGTTACGCAAAGATGAAGTGGGAGTCAGCCTGCCGCAAGATGTGGTCCTTGCTGCAGGCCCACAAGTCGAAGATGGCTTTTTTCGAGTTCCCCGCGTTGTGGAGGTGCAAGAATGAGAAAACTAGCCCACTTATTAGAAACTAGACAGACCACGAGTCAAGAGATCGTAGGGCATTATTTGGCTGAAATTGCCAAGCAAGAGCCAGTCGTGAATGCCTTTATCACAGTCGATGAAGCAGGAGCACTCGCACAGGCTGAAGAAGCAGACAAACGCCGGGCCCGGGGCTATGCTCTTTCGCCCTGGGATGGTATACCTATTGCCGTGAAGGATAACATCTCCACTGAGGGGCTTAGAACCACTTGTGCTTCGCGGTTTCTGGCGGACTATCATCCCCTCTTTGATGCCACTGTTGTGAGTCATTTGAAAGAGGCGGGGATGCCTATCATCGGAAAGACGAACCTCGATGAATTTGCCATGGGATCCTCTACGGAGTATTCCAGTTACGGCGTCACGTGCAATCCCCATGATCCTAAGCGGGTGTCGGGGGGATCGAGCGGAGGATCCGCTGCCGCAGTGGCAGCAGGTGAGATCCCTTGGTCACTCGGGACAGACACGGGTGGCTCCATTCGGCAACCGGCCTCCTTTTGCGGTGTGGTGGGCCTTAAACCAACGTATGGTGCAGTCTCCCGCTATGGTATAACCGCTTTGGCTCCCTCCCTCGATCAGGTGGGGCCCTTGGCTCCTACTGTGGAAGATACCGCAATCCTATTCTCGCTTCTGGCCGGCCCCGATCCGAGGGATGCGTCCTCAGCAGAGGCACGTTCCTTTCAGGTTCCCAGCTGGGATGAGCAGTTTATTGTCGGTTTACGCATCGGAGTCCCTGAGGAGTTTTTTGGCGAGGGCCTTGATCCAGAAGTGGAGCAAGCTGTCCGGCGCTGCCTACGAGTTTTGGCAGAACGGGGAGCGGTCTTGATACCGATCTCATTGGCCACAAATCAATATGCCATCGATACCTATTTAACCCTCGTTACAGCTGAAGCGAGTTCGAGTTTAGCCCGTTATGATGGCGTGCGCTACGGCCAGCGGGTAGCTGCCGAGGACTCTAATACTATGTTCTCTAAGAGTCGGGCCGCGGGCTTCGGGTCAGAAGTGAAGCGCCGCATCATGCTAGGGACCTATGTCCTAAGCGCCAGTCATTACGAGGCCTATTACGAACAAGCCCAGCGGGTGCGGACTATGATCAAACGGGATGTACTAGCTGCCTTCCAGACCGTCGATGTGATTATGACACCCACAACACCAACTCCTGCCTTCCAAATTGGGGCTAAGCCGAACCCCCTAGAGATGTATCTCTCGGATCTGTACACCGCTATGGCTAATCTCAGTGGGATTCCGGCCTTAAGCGTTCCCTGTGGCAAGGACTCCAGAGGATTACCATTGGGCATACAGATTATGGGTCGTCATTTTCAAGAAGAGCTTCTTTTTGGAGTGGGTGCTTTGGTAGAAAGGGGTGTCGCAAGTGGCCAGCTATGATACTGTTATCGGTCTGGAAATCCATGTAGCGTTGCTGACAGAAAGCAAATTTCTTTGCAGCTGCAAGGCGTCCTTTGGGGCTCCCCCTAATAGCCAATGCTGCCCTGTTTGCCTAG
This sequence comes from uncultured Clostridiaceae bacterium, assembly GCA_964485345.1. GTDB lineage: Bacteria > Bacillota > Limnochordia > Darwinibacteriales > Darwinibacteriaceae > UBA5420. The sequence goes on along the minus strand of CAZAJB010000003.1, from coordinate 22,062 downwards.
GGCTACCTGGCGCCCTTCCCCTCGTTAACGAAAAGGCTGTAGAGTATGGGACCAAGGCAGGCATAGCACTAGGCTGCCAGATCAACCACTATAGCCGGTTTGATCGGAAAAACTACTTCTATCCCGATCTGCCCAAAGCGTATCAAATTACGCAAGATGCTTTTCCTCTCTGCACTAAGGGTTTCTTGGACTATTACGTTGACGAAGAGCTTGTGCGCACAGAGATCACACGGATCCATTTAGAAGAAGAGGCGGGCAAACTCATCCATAGCAATCAGAGTATTGTTGACTCCGAGTATTCCTTCGTGGACTATAACCGGGCGGGTATTCCCCTCATTGAGATCGTAACCGCCCCTGATATTCACCACCCTAGGCAGGCTCGCTTGTTTCTCGAGCAGCTGAGGCTACTGATGCGATATATCGGGGTATCCGACACCAAAATGGAAGAAGGGTCCCTGCGCTGTGATGCCAATATTTCGTTGAAATCAAGTGATAGCGATGTCTTGGGTACCAAGGTCGAGATCAAGAACCTCAACTCTTTTCGGGCTTTGGAGCGTGCGCTAGAATATGAGGAGTTGAGGCAAGCCAAGGTATTACGCCGTGGTGAGACCATCCGACAGGAGAGCAGGACTTGGCATGAGCGGGCCGGGAAGACGGTGTCGATGCGCTCCAAGGGCGATGCCCCCGATTACCGCATTTTCCCGGAACCGGATTTGCCGCCCCTGAACCTAGACCCAGTCTGGATTGGGCTGATTGAAGCCTCCGTTCCAGAGCTGCCCCTCGGCCGCTTGAGGCGTCTTGAAACAGACTATGATTTGTCTCGTTACGAGGCGACATTTCTCGTCAACTACCCTGATTTCTGCGAGCTCTTCTTTGAACTGGCAGGTAGAGGCCTCGAGTATACAGAGATTGTCAATTTTCTCATGGGCGATTACGCTCGCTTGGCAAGGGACAAGGGACATCTAAGTGCAGAACGTATCTGTGAGTTATTGATCATCGTTGACGAAGGACTGATTAATCTGACCCAGGCGAAAGAGGTCCTAAACAGCTTGTTTACCTCTGGCCGGTCAGCCCGGGAGATTGTCAAGGAAGACGGTCTAGAAGTCGTGGAGGATCCGCAGCTGCTTCAGCCCATTATTCGAGAGGTGTTAGAGGCACATCCGGAACTTATGAGTCGCCTGGAAAACGGAGAAGCAAAACTCCTGGGGTTTTTTGTGGGACAGGTGATGCGGGCTACGCATGGTAAGGCTGAACCAGAAGTAGTGAACAGACTTCTCCGCGGCATGCTAGGGAATTAACCCCAGGTTAGCAGGATTTTCCCATGGGGTTAGGGAATTAGGGCCTAGAAGGGTAGGAATCTCGAATGGAGAATGTCATATTTTTCTTTGCCAACCTTCCCGTCTACTCCTATGGATTCATGTTGGGTCTAGGACTCTTGATTGGGTCTGCACTCGCACAGCGGGAAGCGAGGCGTAAGGGTATAGGATCTGATTTTGTCTTTCGTTTCATCGTTAAGGCATTATTGGTGTTTGTCGTTGTGGGTCGTATTGCCCATGTCTACCCTCTTTATGGCTTGCGTACCTTCATTTATCCTTGGACTCTGTTTTCCGGTATGCAGTTGGATGAATCCCGAGGGCTTCTTGCCGTTGGGGTCTATACCTTTTATTTTCTGATTCGCCGTGTAGAGAATCCAGCTAGTTTTTTGGACAGCCTAGTTCCTTCCATTGCTTTGATTCAGTCCCTGGGATACTTGGGCTCGAGTATTCTCGGACGGGAGACCTTGAGCCGCTGGGGTGTTGATCTCGGTGAGTTTATGCTGCACCCTCTGCCTTTGTACTCAGCCCTGGTATACTATGTTATTTTTTCCTTCTTATGGCGGATTCGCCGTAATCTGCGCTATGACGGCCAGTTGTTACTAGGATACTTAGCCCTAAGTGCCCTTGCACAACGTTTCTTGATGCCCTACCGCGAGGTGTTTGGTGAATCCACAAATCCTTGGCTCTACACCATTGCTTCTGTGATATTTGGTTCTGCTTGGTTCTACTTTCATATCCAGACCCCATTCACCGATTCGAGGCGGCGCCTAGACCTGAGCGATTGGCGTTCTTGGCTGGTTTACTTCGCCTCGGTTTTAGGAGTTGGCTTCATCATGGTTCAGTTCTTTTATTGGCGTTTTAGTTAACAGGGGGTGGAGGCATGTTGAAAGATTGGGTACGTACCCGACTCGAACAGGAGTCCCATCGGCTCACACCACAGAGAGAAGCTGTTGTGGATGTACTTATTGCTAATTCTGAGGGTCATTTGTCAGCCGAAGACATCTATATGCACACCAAGCAGCTCTATGGCGAAATCGGTTTGGCAACAGTTTATCGTAACCTAGAACTCTTAGAGAAGCTTGGCATCATTCACCGTCTTGACTATGGCGACGGCCAAAATCGGTATGAAATTCGGCTCGGAACTGACGAAGAGCATTATCACCACCATTTGATTTGCACCAAGTGTGGTGCTATCGGTGAGTTCCATAGTGACCTTCTTGAGAGCATTGAACGCCGAATTGCTGAAGAAACTGGTTTTGAGGTGACCGATCATTGTCTGCGGTTCTTTGGTCTGTGCGCTAACTGCCGCCAAACTTCATTTGAGGACGGCGCCGGCGAGACTAAAGACGCTTGACAGCAGCCGGTCTGCAGTGTATTATGGGCTTATTAGCGAATTGCATAGAGTGTTGATGGGGAGTAGTAGATGGCATCACCCTTCCAGAGAGGAAAGCCTTGAGCTGTGAGCTTTCTAAGTATGTGGCCATAGAAGTCGCCCCGGAGCTTCTTAGGTGAACTGTAACGCAGGTAGCTTAAGACGGTGGTTCCGTTATAACTTCTGAGAGCTTCCTGCATGTGCAGGGAGAATTAAGGTGGTACCGCGAACATGGCTTTTCGTCCTTACGAGACGAAGGGCCTTTTTTTATCCATTTGATAAGACGACTCCGACTTCGATAAGTGGGACGTGACACGCGGTAGTTAGCGTTTAATGAGGGAGTGACGACAGTGGAGAAAACGTACGATCCGAAACAAGTTGAACAGAAGTGGTACACCTATTGGCAGGAGAACGGCTATTTTCACCAGGAGGTAGACGCCGGCAAAGAGCCTTTCTGTGTGGTGATCCCGCCACCAAACGTTACGGGACAGCTACACATGGGCCATGCACTTGATAACACGTATCAGGATATTCTAGTGCGCTGGAAGCGCATGCAGGGTCTCAATACGATTTGGATTCCAGGTACGGACCATGCCGGTATAGCTACGCAAGCAAGAGTTGAGTCGCACATTCGTGCTACAGAAGGGAAGACCCGCCACGAGCTAGGACGCGAGGAGTTTCTCAAGCGAACCTGGGCCTGGAAAGAAGACTATGGCAATCAAATCCTCAACCAGCTCAAGAAACTAGGAGCATCTCTCGACTGGGAGCGAGAGCGCTTCACGATGGATGAAGGCTGTTCCCGGGCTGTGCGGGAGGTCTTTGTGCGTCTCTTTGACAAGGGTTTGATCTACCAGGGAAACTATAGCGTAAACTGGTGTCCTAACTGCGCCACTACCCTTTCTGATATCGAAGTGGAACACGAAGATCAGACGGGTCAGCTGTATCATGTCAAGTATCCCTTTAGCGATGGCAGTGGTTTTATCGAAATTGCTACAACGAGACCCGAGACGATGCTAGGCGATACAGCTATAGCCGTGAATCCCGCGGATGAGCGCTACAAACATCTCCTTGGCAAGACCGTGACCGTCCCCTTGGTTGATCGCCAAGTTCCAATTGTAGCTGATGAATACGTGGACCTTGACTTTGGTACGGGGATGGTCAAGATAACGCCAGCTCACGACCCGAATGACTTTGAGATAGGGCTGCGTCACAATCTGGCCCAGATTCAAGTGATTGGCCTGGATGCCCAAATGACGACAGAGGCAGGCAAGTACGCTGGTTTGGACCGCTATGAGGCCCGGCGGCAGATACTCCGCGATCTAGAAGAACTCGGTCTTTTAGTCAAGGTTGAAGACCATGATCACGCCGTTGGGCAGTGCTATCGCTGCAATACAGTTGTAGAACCAGTTGTATCCAAACAGTGGTTTGTCAAAATGGAGCCACTGGCTAAGTCCGCCATTGCGGCCGTTGAAAACGGGGAGATTCGCTTCGTACCCGAGCGTTTCAATAAACACTATCTTCGTTGGATGGAGAACTTGAGGGATTGGTGCATCTCCCGGCAACTCTGGTGGGGTCACCGTATTCCGGTTTGGTATTGTGTGGATTGCGGAAAGGTCTTCGCCAGTGTAGATGAGCCCACCCAATGCCCTGCCTGCGATTCAGAGCGTATTGAGCAAGACCCTGATGTCTTAGACACTTGGTTTTCCTCAGCACTGTGGCCTTTTTCCACATTAGGATGGCCGGATGAAACGGCGGAACTCGGCCACTTCTATCCGACGGCGGTCTTGATCACTGGATTTGACATCATCTTCTTCTGGGTCGCCCGCATGATTGTTATGGGCTATGAGTTCATGGGTGATCGTCCCTTTAGCGAGGTGTTGATCCATGGTTTGGTTCGGGATGCTCAGGGGAGAAAAATGAGCAAGTCGCTTAACAATGGGGTTGATCCCTTAGATGCCATCGATCAATATGGCGCTGATGCTCTCCGGTTTAATTTGGTGATCGGGGTGGCGCCAGGCAACGACATGCGCTACATGCCTGAGAAGGTGGAAGCGTATCGCAACTTTGCCAATAAGATCTGGAATGCATCGAGATTTGCCCTGATGAATCTCACCGATTTCAATCACCGAAAGCAAAACATGGGTTCACTCGAGTTGACAACTACCGACCATTGGATTCTAAGTCGCTACGAGTTCACAGCCAAGGAGGTGACACGGTTCCTAGAGCGCTATGATGTGGGTGAAGGAGCTCGTGTCTTGTATGAGTTTCTCTGGAATGAACTCTGTGACTGGTATATTGAACTAGTCAAGCCTAGGCTCTATGGAAAGCAGGGGGAAGAATCTCGTTACGTAGCGCAATATACCCTGTGGTACGTACTCAGAGGTACACTTGAACTTCTCCATCCCTACATGCCCTTTATTACTGAGGAGATCTGGCAGAATCTACCCCATGAAGGTGACTCGATCATGCTAGCTCCTTGGCCTGAGCCAGAAGGATTGGCATCGCCTGCTGATGAGAAGACCATGAATACAATTATGGCCATCATCACCGAGATTCGCACGCTGCGCAGCGAAAAGAACGTGCCACCGGGACGTAAGATCACCGCGATTTGCCAAGGTAGTCAAGGGGTGCAGGAATTATTAGCCGCGGCCGAGCAGGATATTCTGAATCTCGCTGGACTCGAAACCCTTATTATGCAGGATGTGGGGCAGAAACCCGCTAAAGCCCTAAGCGCCGTGGTTGATGGAGTAAACATCTTTCTGCCCCTCGCGGATCTTGTAGATATGGAAGCGGAAATTGAGAGGACAAAAAGGGACCTCGAGCAGACAGAACTCGACCTTGAACGGGCACAAAGTAAATTACAGAACGAAGGGTTTATTACGAAGGCGCCGCCACAGGTGGTGGACAAGGAACGGGAAAAGGTAGAATCGTACCGTGCTACAGCTGAGCGGCTCAAAAGTTTACTCCAGGAGATGCAGGGATAGATGACAACGATGGGTCAGAGAGAACGTTTTGGCAGTCATTTAGGGCTCGAACGGATCAGGCTTGTGTGTGAGGCCTTAGGAAATCCTCACAAGGACTTGCCCTGCATTCATATTGCCGGTACGAGCGGCAAGGGTTCAGTGTCGGCTCTGCTAACAGGCGTCTTAATGCGTAGTGGACTGAAGGTGGGGACCTTTACTTCGCCCCACCTAGTACGCTACAATGAGCGTTTTCGGATCAATGGAGAACCCATTGATGACCAGAGGCTCGAGCAGGTTGTGGCCAGAGCTGAGGCGGCATGCAAAGAGGTTGAATCTATGTATCCCCAGTTCGGTGCAGCAACCGAATTTGAGTTAGCTACTGCTGCAGTGTTTCTGTATTTTCAGCAAGAGCAAGTTGAGCTAGCGGTGATAGAAACAGGCCTTGGGGGACGCCTTGATAGTACCAACGTGGTGAATCCCGTTCTGACGGTGATTACTACTATCGGTTTCGATCATCAGGATCGATTGGGATCGACCCTCGCAGAGATTGCCACCGAAAAAGGCGGCATTATCAAAGAAGACGTGCCCATCGTTAGCGGAGTTCAGTCGGCTGTGGCAGAAATCACCCTCAAGCGAATTGCGGCCGCAAGACGTGCTCCGTGGAGGAGTACGAATGATATACCTTGGCTTGCACACGGCTGGAATCTTTCTGGGGGTTCGCTAACTTTCCCCGGGATCGGTCTGATCCATACAGGACTCTTAGGTCCTCACCAGCTGCACAACGCCGCTACAGCCCTCTTGGCTTTGACAGAGCTTCGTACTCTAGGGTATACCATTCCCTCTGAAGCCATAAGCCAGGGCCTGCAAGAAGTGGTATGGCCAGGTCGTCTAGAGGTTGTATCAAGGGACCCCTTTATCTTGCTCGATGGTGCTCACAATGAAGAGGGCATTACCGTTTTAGCCGAGAGCATCGTGCAGCTCCAGAAGGAGCTTGGAGAACAGTTCACCTTTCTCTTCGGTATGCTGCATACGAAGAACCTCGAGCTCTTGGATCCCCTCTTACCATTGGCCAAGCGCTTTGTTTTTGCCGCAGCGGACAGCGGGCGATTAGCTGCCATGCAACCTAGAATCATGGTGGATTACGTCAAGAGCCATGGCGGCGTGGCGAGTGGGTACGAGAACCTCTCGGAGGCCCTGGCGGATGCCACCACAACGACGCCGCTTTGCGTATGTGGTTCCCTCTATTTAATCGGTTCGGTAAAAAGGATTTTCCATCCGCATCTGTAACTATATGGTGAGGGGGATTGGCGATGGCCACGCAGAAAAAGGATAAGAAAGAGAAGAAAAGGTCCGGACAAAGAACAAACTTCGTGGTCACCTTGATTACGCTTAGTATAGTGTTCATTTTCTTTGGCTACCTGATCGGTAAGTATGCTGTCCAGGCTTTACAGGAACAGCATCAAACGACGGAGCAACCTGTACGGCAAGAAGTCACTGTCAATGCACCGGCCAGTCCAAGGGAAGATCCACCGTCTGTATCTTCGGTACCAACCCCATCAACGCAAGGGGGGCCGACACCGGCCACGCCACCGCAGCAAAGCGAGACCCTATACCGTGTCCAGGTTGGTGTCTTTTCGGAACGCGCCAACGCTGATCGCATGGTGGCTATGCTAAAGGAAACGGGGTATGAGGGGATTATTGTCCCAGGACCGCCCTATAGAGTGCAAACAGGAGCCTTTGGCTCCCAGGCGAATGCTACGAGACTGGTCGAGGAGTTGGTAGGGAAGGGTTTTGAAGCCATCATCGTTAGATGATGGCAGCCATCTGTTGTTCGTTGATCGTTGACAGCCTTTGGACACTTTGCTATTCTTAGGAAGAAAGCTTTGTGAAAAAGGGGGCGAAGATTGATGGCGTTTAAAATTAGTACCGCTTGCATAAGCTGCGGTAGTTGCATGCCAGAGTGTGCTGTTGAGGCTATTAGTGAGGGAACTGAACATTATTCTATTGATGCTGAGGCATGTATTGATTGCGGGGCTTGTGCAGATGCTTGTCCAGAAGGCGCAATTAGTGAGATCTAACTAGGCATAACACCCTCCGCCCGTTCATAGTAATGAACTGGGTGGGAGGGAGTTTTTTTTGAGGACAAAACGAAGAAGACGCAAACGTTCTAGGGGTCGTTCTTGTCTTCCCCTAGTGATTCTATTTATCATGTTGGTTGGGTTACCGGCATTGTTAGTACGTAGTTGCACGGTCTCTTTTTTTTCTCCTCGAGACATCCCCCTCGTGGGGCTGTGGGATGCGGAGCAGGATAAGCTTCTTTCTATGACGTTGGAAGAATACGTACAAGGCGTTGTGGCCGCAGAAATGCCTGCGAGTTTTGATTTAGAGGCCCTGAAGGTCCAAGCGGTGGCAGCTAGGACCTATGCTTTGCGGCGTATCTCCCGGGATGAACGGGTTCCCGAGCATCCCGAAGCGCATCTTTCCTCGGACTTCCAATCTGGTCAGGCTTGGATATCGTGGGACACCTTCCTGCAACGAAACGGCGGGGCAAGCGGTTTAGTGCTCCAGCGCAAGGTCAAAAAAGCAGTCAAGCAGACGGAAGGAATTGTCGCCCTCTATGATGGGGAACCCATTTTGGCCGTCTACCATTCAACCAGCGGAGGACGGACAGAAAACTCTGAGCACTACTGGAGCGAGTCCCTCCCTTACTTGCGTTCTGTGGATGACCCCTTTAGCGCCAATTCGCCGAGCCACTACTCGACTGCTACCATTCAGGTCAGCAATTTGGCGCATGTGCTCGATGTTGCAAACGTGCAGAATTTCAAGGTCGTCGAACGCTATCCCTCGGGGCGAGTGAAGACGGTAGAAGTGGGAGAAAAATGGTTTAGCGGACGAGAAATCAGGCAGCGTCTGTCTTTGCGCTCCACCTGGTTTACAGCGGAGATCATAGGCAACGAAATGGTCTTTTCCGTCTGGGGTTATGGTCATGGCGTGGGGATGAGCCAATACGGCGCACAAGGAATGGCGCAACAAGGGTATGGTTACTCTGAAATTCTCCAATACTATTACAAGGGAATTGAGCTGCACCAAGCTTACTAACTTGGGAATGGAGGAGGAAGATGGACCATAACCTAGAGCGTCTCAAATTTGACCTTGAGGAACAACTGCTGCGACCGGGAGATGTCTTATACTCGCACTACAAGCATCTAGAGGCTTGGCAACTCAATCGTAATAGGATTCATCGAGACAAATACCTCTTTGAAGTTGCGAAGGAGCTTGGAACTACCACTTTACCCCATTGGCAGCGTTAGGCAGAGGAGTCCGGCATGGACTCTCTTTTTTTGAGAAGGGAATTAGCGAGTAAGGGTGAATATCATACTTAGTCAAAACAAGGTGGCAACGTTTATGAATCTAATCCTAGCATCCCAATCACCGCGGCGCAAAGCGTTACTTGAGCAGTTCGGTTTTTCCTTTACGGTGAGGGCACAGTCTACGATCGAATCAGAGCAGGGAGATCCCCTATCTGTGGCAAGGGCTAATGCCATCGCTAAGGCGGTTCCCATAAGTAGCGTTTTTTCAGACTGTCTGGTGCTCGGGGCCGACACCATTGTGACCCAGGATGGGCGCATTTTAGGAAAACCGGTAGATGCAGGCGATGCTTTTTCTATGTTGCGTTTCTTAAGTGGACGCCAACATAAGGTAACAACCTATGTGGTCTTGAGTCGTAACGGTCAAGTCGTTCGGGACTTCAGCGAAACAACTAGCGTGCAGTTTCGCCGGCTTGATGATGAAGAGATTAGGGCCTATATTGCCACTGGAGAACCTTTTGACAAAGCAGGAGGTTACGGCATCCAAGGGTTTGGCGGACTACTTGTGAAAAGTATAAAAGGTTGTTATTATAATGTAGTAGGGTTGCCCATGCCGAGTCTGGCTGAACACCTACGATCACTCGGTATAGAGGTATTTTCCATTAAATAGGCTTCCCTCACCTGCCCAGGGAATGGGGAAGGAGCAAGATTTGTCAACCAATGTTCGCATGAAAGATGTACCTGCGGAAGAGCGTCCTCGGGAGCGTTTAGTTCGTCATGGAGCGGAACGCCTGGCCAACAAGGAACTACTGGCTATTCTACTTCGTACCGGTAATCAGAGGGAATCCGCCCTCATGCTCGCCGAAAGGCTTTTGTCCCGCTTTGGCTCACTGCCGCAACTTGCTACAACGAGCTATGAGGAGTTGCTTACAGTAAACGGTATAGGACCCGCCAAGGCAACGGATATCATTGCTGCATTTGAGTTAGCTCGGCGTCTTGGAGAATCCCGCATGGAATTTCAAGGTATAGTGAATAGTCCACAGGATGCTGCTCAGCTGGTGTTGCGCGAGTTGAGCCTTGCCGACAAAGAGCATTTCATGATCATCATGCTCAATACTAAACATCGTGTGATCGCCAAGAAGGTCATTTCCATAGGACATTTACAGGCGTCCCTGGTGCATCCTCGGGAGATGTTTAAAGAAGCCATCCGACGAAGCAGTGCTGCGGTTATTCTAGTGCATAACCATCCTAGTGGAGATCTGACGCCGAGTCGCGATGACATTACCACGACTGAAAGACTTAGGGAAGTGGGAGAAATGTTGGGTATTGATGTCCTAGATCATATTATCATTGGCGACAATCGGTATTTAAGCTTTCGTGAACAAGGATTGCTATAGAAGAAAGAAGGGGTAACAGGATGTTCAAGCGGTTTGGTAAGAACATAGGCATCGATCTGGGAACTGCGAACACACTTGTCTTGGTGGAGGGACGCGGAATTGTTATTAATGAACCTTCCGTAGTGGCCATTGATCGAGATACCAACGAGATTTTTGCGGTGGGGAATAAGGCCAAAGAAATGGTGGGCAGAACCCCTGGGAATATCATCGCTATTCGTCCCCTCAAAGACGGGGTAATTGCAGACTTTGAAATCACGGAGCGTCTGCTGAGAGATTTTTTGAATAAGGCCACCCGCCGTTCGAGGCTCAGGCGTCCTAGAGTGATCATTTCTGTTCCTTCTGGCGTCACAGAAGTTGAGAAACGGGCAGTTATTGATGCCACTCTCTCGGCAGGAGCCAAGGATGCTAGGGTCATCGAAGAGCCCATGGCAGCAGCGATTGGTGCGGGGTTACCTGTTCAAGAACCAACTGGTACCATGATTGTAGATATTGGTGGCGGTACGACTGAAGTGGCAGTCATCTCCCTTGGTGGCATTGTATCCCAAAGGTCTATCCGGGTTGCCGGTGATGAGATGGATGATTCCATTGTGCAATACATTCGCAGGGCCTACAATCTACTGATCGGCGAGCGGACGGCTGAAAAGATAAAGTCCGATATCGGTTACGCCTTCATCGATGGTAAGGACGAGTTGACCATGGAAATTCGTGGCCGGGACCTAGTGAGTGGTTTACCCAAGACGGTAACCGTTTCGTCTACTGAAATACACAAGGCTTTGGTAGAACCAGTTCAAGCCATTTTGGATGCTGTGAAAGTCACGTTAGAGAGCACTCCGCCAGAGCTAGCCGCGGATATTATGGACCGCGGAATCATGATGGCAGGTGGCGGTTCCTTGCTCAGCGGCCTCGACGAACTACTGATGCGGGAGACGGGCATGCCAGTTCATATTGCTGAGCGTCCCTTGACAGCGGTTGTGGAGGGAACGGGCCAAGCTCTCCGTCACTTTGAACTCTTAAAACGAATCATGCTAGGACCAAGACGCTACTAGTCTAACGTTAGCCGATTACGGGGTGGTGAAGAAAAGTGCTGGATCGCCTACTACGCTGGAAAATTCCCTTGATCGTCGTTTTAGTCTTAGTTCTTGTAGGCACCATCCATTACACATCCATCCGTCGACCCGAGATTACGCGACTTGAAGGGTTGTGGCGTGATGTGTTATCGCCATTTCAGTGGGTCTTCAGCAAGGTTGGGGGTTTTTTCCAGAACCAGGTAGCTGAGATCAACCGATGGCGGGGGCTCAGAGAACGGAATCTCCTATTAGAAGAAAGGGTTATCCAGCTGGAAGCTGAGGTGTTTGGGCTTCGTGACGCTCGTCGTGAGAATGAATGGTTACGAGAGGCGCTAGATTTTAGAGAAGAAGGAGAGCACGCCCTCCTTGTTGCAGAAGTGATCGGACGTTCTCCGAGTAACTGGGAGAGTACTATCGTTGTAAACAAGGGACAAGCTCACGGAGTCGTGAGTGGTATGGCGGTTGTCACCAATGTGGGAATCGTCGGTACTATCATTAACAGTTCTCGCCATACTAGCACTGTACTCTTACTTATTGATGCCCAAAGCGCCACTGGGGGCTTGGTACAATCCAGTGGAGACCTTGTACTGGTCGAAGGTGGGCAGATAGACCAGACCACTTTATCGGCTAAGCCCCTCGGCCGCGATACAAGCGTGGAGGTAGGCGACGTCATCCTAACCTCTGGCTTAAGTCGCATCTATCCGAAGAACTTGCCCATCGGAGAAGTGGTAGCGGTAGAATCCCGCCAGTATGACTTATCCTTTTCCGCGGTTGTTCGTCCCTTCGTTGACTTTGCCCGCCTTGAGTATGTCCTCATTGTGATGCCGCAAGGGGAGAATTAGTATGAAGCATGTGGGTTATGGATTGATCATCCTCTTAGCACTGGCCTTGCAGACGACATCGCCAGGACTGGTTTTCTTCGGCCTACGACCTGACTTGCTGCTCCTCTTGACTCTCTTTTCTGCCATGCTCCAGGAACCTGGTGGTGCAGCGGTTTTTGGTTTTGTCAGCGGTCTGCTCCAGGATATACTGGTCGGTCAGTTTATTGGTCTTTATGCCGGAACGTATTTATTAATGGCTATCTTAGTAGGCTTTCTGGCGAAGCGATTGTATAAGGAGAATCTTCTCGTACGTTTCTTCGCCATTGTCTTAGGGACGATCCTTGGGCAAATTCTTTACCTGCTTGGTGCCGCATCCTTCGGGTTTTCTAGCCCTGAATCCTGGAGTCTTGTCTTTGGCATTTTAGGAACTGGTCTTTTCAATGGGACAATTGGGGTGCTCTTCTACCGGCCTTTCGTTTCTATTAATCAACGCTTAATTTACCTAGATGAATTGCTTAAAAGAACGGGGTGAAGTCGATGGAAGAGAAGGGCATGGAGAAACGTCTTTCCGTTCTCTTTACCATTGTCTTGCTCTGCATTGTGATTCTCGTGGGCAGATTGTGGTATCTGCAGCTAGCGAAAGGCGAGCATTATGCACGGCTCGCTGACGGTAACCGCATGCGTCAATTGCGTTTGCTGCCTCCCCGCGGTGAGATCGCCGATCGCAATGGAGAGGTCTTGGTGCGGAGTAAGCCTGCGTTTACTGTGTCCGTTGTGCCCGGAGGTTTGGTGCAGGAAGACGATACCAGTCTACGGCTCCTCGGTGATCTTCTAGGCATGAGCTTAGCAGAGTTGGAAGAGGCATTAGAAAAAGGCCGTGGGTTTCCCTACGAATCGGTCCGTGTTACACAGGATGTTGAGCCTGAGATTGTCATCGCTATCGAGGAGAATCGCATTAATCTTCCGGGTATCTTTATTGAGGAGGAGCCAGTGCGGGAATACCTGTATCGTGACTTGGCTTCGCATTTGGTGGGCTACATGGGCATCATCAGCGCCTCAGAATTGCAGCGCTACGGACTAACCTACCGCGGAAGTGATTTAGTAGGAAAAAGCGGTATTGAACAGACTTATGAGGAGCTGCTAAGGGGCGAAATCGGTCAACTGACGGTGGAAGTGAATGCACTGAACCGACCCATTCGAACAGTGAATGTGCTCGAACCTGTCCCGGGGCACAATATTGCTCTCACCCTTGATACGCATTTGCAGGAAGTGGCGGAGGCCGCTTTCTCTGAACATATTCTCACCCTGAAAGACAACCCCGGTACCCAGACCGGAGGTGTGCTGGTGCTGAAGCCGCAAACAGGCGAAATTCTTGTGATGGCCAGCATACCTGGTTATGAACCACAAAACCTCATTGATCATGCACAACGGAACTCCTACTATACTGCCTTAAGTAAAGACCCAAAGCGTCCATTCTTCAATCGGGTTACGCAAGCGCTCTTTGGTCCCGGTTCTACCTTTAAGCCGATTACGGCTCTCGCCATCTTAGACGAAGGGGTCATGCGTGCCGACGAACGGTTTAACGCCACAGGCACCAGTCAATATGGTGTAAGGGATTGGGCCATTAACAGTGGTTTAGCGCCCTTTGGGATGATTGACATGCATGGCGCTCTAGGCATGTCTAGTAATCATTACTTTGCCGACAACGGAGCCAAGGTGGGTATTGATCGGCTGTCGAAGTGGATGCAGGCTCTGGGTTTTGGCGCACCAACCGGTCTGGATTTATTCCCGGGAGAGGCTAGCGGTGTGGTACCGAGTCGAGAATGGAAGAGAGAGGCCTTTAGTAGTCGTGACATATCGGAACAGAACTGGTATCCCTCTGATACCGAACAGATTTCGATTGGGCAGGGTTTTCATCAGATGACGCTGCTGCAACTGACTCAAGCCTATGCTGCCATTGCCAATCAGGGTACAATTTATCGGCCACAGATCGTGAAGAAAATTGAGGCACCCGATGGTACCGTGGTTTTTCGTGCGGAACCAGAGATATGGCGTATTGTTGACGCCAAACAGTCGACCTGGGATGCCCTGAGTGAAGTGATGATGGCACCTATCATCCATACCCGTGGTACAGCCCGGGGAGCGATGGCAGGTTTCCCTTATTCTATGGCTGGGAAGACAGGAACATGGGAGGTTCCAGGGAAGATCTCCAATGGGCTTTATGTTGGTTACGCTCCGGCAGAAAATCCAGAGGTCTTAGTGGCAGTTGTCGTGGAACAGGGTGGCGGCGGATCCTCGGCAGCGGCACCCATTGCTCGAAAAGTACTCGATGCATATTTTGGCCTCGATGTGCCTTTGGACTAAAGATGGGGCAGGAGTCTTTGGTGATTTGCAGAAATATAGGATGGTGTTAGGTAAGGAGTTGTGTACGCATGAATAGCGAATTGTGTACGATTAAAGGTACCCGTGAGGGATTAGTGATTACCATTGCAGATGCAGTTCAGTTTGGGGAAGTGCTCAAGTCGCTAGAAAGGCAACTATTGGCTTCCCAGAGTTTCTTTAGGGGGAGCTCAGCAAAGCTATTTCTCCAACAAGGAACACTTACTGACGGGCAAATCGACGATATAGAAGGGCTGATTGTCGATTACGGCATGCGTTTGAATCGCGAACCTGTGACTGTGTCTATACACCGCCCGCTCACCGAACCCGCCACCGAAGATACCCGAGAGGTTAAGGAAGATAATACCTTATTGGTTCGACGGACAATACGGTCTGGGCAACGTCTGCACTATGATGGCAATGTTGTGGTGATGGGAGATGTGAATCCCGGGGCTGAAATCGTTTGTACAGGCGACATCCTAGTTCTGGGAAGTCTACGGGGCGTTGCCCACGCTGGAGCCGAAGGCAAGGTTGATGCTACCGTCTTTGCTTTTCGTCTGGAGCCAACGCAATTGCGTGTAGCCCATGTGATTTCCCGTGCGCCCGATGAAAAACTTCCCCAACCCACAGGTCCAGAAATTGCCAGGGTTGTGGAAAACAGTATTCAGCTTTCAGTGTACAACCACTAATGGTTGAGGGAGGAACTCGTTTTGGGAAAAGTCATTGTAATCACGAGTGGAAAAGGCGGGGTAGGTAAGACCACTACCACTGCCAACTTAGGGACCGGCTTGGCAGCCGCGGGAAAAAAGGTCTGTTTAGTGGATACGGATATTGGTTTGAGGAATCTTGATGTTGTTCTAGGTCTAGAAAACCGCATCGTCTATGATCTGCTCGATGTTGTGGAGGGCAATTGCCGGCTTCGCCAGGCGTTGATCAAGGACAAGCAGTTTGGTGAGAGCCTCGTACTCTTGCCTGCGGCCCAGACCCGAGAAAAGGATGCCGTTCATCCTGAACAGATGATCGAGCTCATGGCACAACTGAAGGAGGAATACGATTTCGTTGTCTTGGACAGTCCTGCAGGTATAGAGCACGGGTTCAAGAACGCGATAGCTGGGGCGGATCAAGCCATTGTGGTGACTACACCTGAGATATCCGCTGTACGTGATGCAGACCGCATCATAGGCCTCCTAGAAGCTGCAGAACTCTATGATCCGCAGTTGATCATCAATCGTGTGCGTCCGGAGATGGTGCGTAAAGGAGACATGATGGATATCAATGATATTGAC
Source organism: uncultured Clostridiaceae bacterium (assembly GCA_964485345.1). Taxonomy (GTDB): domain Bacteria; phylum Bacillota; class Limnochordia; order Darwinibacteriales; family Darwinibacteriaceae; genus UBA5420. Next base: position 6,153 of record CAZAJB010000003.1, on the reverse strand, counting down.
GATATCCTAGCTATCTCCATCCTAGGCGTGATACCAGATGATCAAGATATCATTGTGTCCACCAACCGCGGCGAGACTGTTGTTACAGATAAGAAGTCACGTCCTGGTCAAGCATATCGTAATATAGTGCGGCGGATACTAGGCGAAGAGGTCCCCTTTATGGATCTCCACGAGCGGAAAGTCATGCACTGGTTCAAGCGAATCCTTAGCGGTGAAGCCCAATAAAGGAGGGATAGGCATGTTCGAGTTTATTACAAAGCTATTCGGCGGTTCCGAAGGTAGCAAGAATAAGGCGAAAGAACGCCTTCGTCTCGTCTTGGTTCATGACCGAGCCAGCCTCTCTCCAGGCCTTGTGGCGGCACTGGAGGAAGAGCTGATTCAAGTGATTTCTAAGTATCTAGAAATTGATGAAGAGGGTTTAGAAGTCAGTTTTGACGAAGGTGATGACTCCGTAGCTCTCATCGCCAATATTCCTGTGAAAAACGTGAAACGCAAGATGTAATCATGATTTCACCCCTTCGCTAATATACTGTAGTAGCAGTGGTTGTGGTACCAGTAGCAGTAGGCGAAGGAGGTGCGTAATCGTGGCACAAGGTTTTACCAGAAACTCCGTTTTGGTGCTTTGCGTCTTCGTGGCTATCGTAATTTTGGCATACACGAATGTAGAGTTTGCCGAACCAATAACAGAATACGTTGCGTTTGTTGTTACTACGGATTTTTCTGTGCAACCGATTCTACAAAAAATCGGATTCGCTACGAAGTGGGACAGTTGGAACTTGGGGTCTCTCTTCGAAGGGTGGTCTGAAGTCACCGCTGGATGGTGACCATGCGGATAGGCAGCTATTTTGGGATTCCCCTTAAAGTGAATCCCTTTTTCATTCTGCTCCTTGCGGTAGCTTTTTTCTATGGTAAGCTCGGGGAAGCCCTCTTACTCTTTGCCATTGTACTCTGGCACGAGAGTTTCCACATTTTGATTGCCAAGGCGTACCGTTTGCACATCACTGACATAGAGCTCCTGCCCTGTGGCGGTGTTGCCCGCATTGATGCCCTATTACCGTTGAACCCAGAGATCGAATGGCTAGTGGCTATTGCCGGTCCTTTAAGTAATGGTCTGCTGATTTTTCTCGCCTATGCTCTAGTGCCGTATGTCCATGTTGATCCGGCTTGGCTTGATTATTTCGTTCAGGCTAATCTTGGGATGGCCGTATTCAACCTCGTACCGGCGTTGCCCCTGGATGGAGGACGCGCTTTACGGGGTCTCTTGGGAAAAAAACGGGGATTCAAGGATGCAACGAGAATTGCGGCACTACTCGGGCAGGTGCTCAGCGTTACCTTGGCGGGCTGGGGGATTTATCTAGTACTGCTAGAGAAATTTCAGGGTCTCATGTATGTTTTTGCAGGCGCCATGCTGTTTTTGGCTGCCAGGCAAGAACAGAAAAGCGCCAGTTATGTTTTTATGCGCTACTTGACCAACAAAAAACAGGAACTACGCTTGAAAAGGGTTCTGGTGGCGAGGGAAATTGTAGCCACAGTGGAGACTTCATTAGGTGAGATACTCCAGCACTTTCAACCACCCTGCTATCATCTGATTTGGATCCTAGACGTTGAAGGCGAGATTCTTGGTTTTATTGGCGAAATTGAATTAATCGGCGCCCTCTTTGAGCATGGATTATCGCATAAAGTTGGGGCAGTAGAGGTACACAGAATTTAGTCTCTAAGATGAAGGGATTGGGCTCATGGACAAGCGTCTCTTGCCGCTTCTTCCGCTGGTTTCCAAACCAGCTCGTTACACAAATCATGAACTGCATGCGCAGCACAAAGATTGGTCTGATGTGGCCGTCAAGGTAGCTTTGGCTTTCCCAGACATTTATGATATAGGCATGGCGCATCTCGGCTTCAAGATACTTTATGCACTGATTAATGGTAGGAAAGACGCCCTAGCGGAGCGTGTGTATGCTCCCTGGATTGATATGCAGGCGCTCATGGAAGAACAGCAAATCCCCCTAACCGCTCTGGAATCGGGTCAGGCTTTGACGTCCTTCGACTTGGTGGGGTTCACTCTACAACATGAGCTGAGTTACACCAATATCTTGAAGATGCTCGACCTCTCAGGTATTCCACGCAGAAGCTCGCAACGCAGTGAAACGGATCCCTTAGTCATGGCAGGCGGTCCATCGGCCTTCAATGTGGAGCCTTTGGCCGATTTCTTTGATTTTGTGGTCCTCGGTGAGGGTGAGGAGGTCATCCATGAAATCCTTGATCTTGTGATTCATGGTAGAGCTCAAGGCTTGGGCAAGGACGAACTCCTAGAGAAGCTCGTGTTGGTTGATGGGATTTATGTTCCGCATTTTTATCAACCTACCTACTCCGAGGACGGAACCTTTAGAGCCATCGAACCGCGATGCCTCGGAATCCCTACCCAAATTGAAAAACGGGTGATTAGGGATTTTGATAACCTGCCATATCCAGAGGAGTTCGTTGTTCCCTATGTTGAAGTGATTCACGATCGTGTCATTGCTGAGATTATGCGAGGTTGTACTAGAGGTTGCCGCTTCTGTCAGGCTGGAATGATTTATCGGCCACTTAGGGAGCGTAGCCCACAGATCCTTCTGGAGCAAATTGCCCGTTTGGTGGAGAGTACGGGTTATGAGGAGATCTCCCTTTCGTCGCTTTCTAGTGGTGATTACGGACAAATCGGGCCCTTGGTTCGCGATCTGATGGCGCAGTATCAGAGCTGCGGTGTTTCTATTTCCTTACCTTCCTTGCGGCTCGACTCCTTTGGCATCGAACTAGCCCAGGAAATTCAAAAAGTTCGCAAAACGGGACTGACCTTTGCGCCTGAAGCGGGTACCCAGAGGCTCCGCGACGTCATCAACAAGAATGTCTCGGATCAGGATTTGAAAGAGGTAGTGGAAGGTGCCTTTGCTGCAGGGTGGTCCAGGATCAAGCTCTATTTTATGATCGGTTTGCCAACCGAAACCGAGGAGGATCTAGAAGGTATCGTGGATCTGGCCCACAAGGTGCTGGCCTGGGGCAAAGAGTCTCGCAGTGCCAAGAGGCGTCCGGAAGTCACTATCAGTGTAGCATCGTTCGTTCCCAAACCACATACCCCGTTCCAATGGATGGCTCAGGATTCTATGGAGGCCCTACGTCATAAACAAAGATTTCTCAAAGAACGCCTAACTCACCGGGGGATTCACTTCAGCTATCCTAGGGTGGAAGAGAGCTTCTTGGAAGCGGTCTTGGCCCGAGGCGATCGTCGCCTGGCTGACGTCATAGAAAAAGCCACGGACCTAGGATGTCACTTCGATAGCTGGACGGATTGCCTCCGTTTTGATTTATGGGAGCAAGCTTTTAGTGATGTCGGTATTGATCCCCACGGGTATGCCGAGCGCCAGAGGGATATATTTGAGCCTCTTCCCTGGAAGCATTTGAGTGCAGGTATTGATGCCGAGTTCTTGCGGAGGGAGTGGGAGCTTGCCAAGAGAGGCACTTCTACCCCTGATTGTCGCTGGGATGATTGTTCTGGCTGTGGTGTTTGCCCAGGGCTCGGAGTCGCCAATGCCTTAGTTAAGGAGAAGGACGTTGAGTAATGTCATTCGTTTTCAGTTTAGTAAGGGTCCCGAAGTACGGTTCTTGTCCCATCTTGATTTAGTGCGCACGCTAGAAAGAGCCGTGCGGAGAGCGCATCTTCCCATGGCCTATTCCGAGGGATTTACACCCAGGCCCATGATGAGTTATAGCTATGCCTTGCCGGTGGGTATCTTGAGTGAGGCCGAATACGGTGATTTCACTTTCGTAGAGGAGCTTGATCCCAAAATCTTTGTTGAGCATTATAATGATCACTTACCGCAGGGTTTTCGAGTGCTCCGCGCTGAGCAGCAGGCCACTAGCACACAAGCGCTTCAGGGTGAGATCAACACCGCCCTATGGAGAGTATTTCTCCCGGGGAACAGTGTCGACGCAGAAATGATCGGTAAACGCTGGCAATATCTACAAAATGTGGATAGCTTTGTGATACGGCGAGAAACTAGAAAAGGGAGTCGTGAGGTTGATGTTCGTCCCTTTGTGTTTTCGGTAGACCAGATTGTTCAGACTGCTGCAGGCACGACGTTTGAATGCTTGTGCGGGTTAGGCAATGAAGCCAACTTGCGTATGGACGAGTTAGGTGCGTTACTGTGCTTTGCTCATCTGGATGCCTTGATTACCAGAATAGGACAATTTAAGAGAGTTGGGAACAGCTACTTCCCTCCATTAGGGAGTTGAGGCTAGCCATGAAAAGAAAAATCGCAATTTCTGTTTTACTCAATCAGGTACAAGTGGGCATTGTAGAGGATGATCGCTTGGTAGAGTATTATCTGGAGCGTGATTGTAAGGACCGTCTCGGGACCAATGTCTACAAAGGTCGGGTAGAAAATGTGTTGCCCGGAATGGGAGCCGCTTTTGTCGATATCGGTATGGCCAAGAATGGCTTTTTGTACTTGGCTGACGCCACCGTAGACATTAAGACTGGTGATTCCATTATGGTTCAGGTTTCCAAAGAGGCGGTGGGGACTAAGGGTCCGCGCGTTACAACGAAGATCTCGTTACCAGGACGCTACTTGGTGTTGATGCCCTTTCAAAATAATGCGGGTGTTTCTCGTCAGATCATCGATGAGGAAGAGCGGGCTAGACTTAGGGAGATTGCCGAGGATATTTGCCCCAAAGGCTCCGGTCTGATTGTACGTACGGTGGCGGAGGGACGCACGCGGGAGGATCTCCAGGGCGATCTAGACGAGCTGGTGGCCGAATGGTCCCGCATTAAGCAAAAACACACGAGCCAGACATCTTCTCCACTCTTGTATCAAGACTACGATCTGGTACATCGTATCTTGAGGGATGTCTATGCAGCCGAAAATACTACGATCATCGTAGATAGCCCCGAGATGAAGGAGCGAGTAGAAACGGAACTCGCAGACCTTGGGGTGAGGGCGAGCAGTGGGATTGAGCTCTACCGAGGTAAGGTGAATCTCTTTACCTACCTGGGGCTGGACAAGGAGTTGGCAAGGGCAGCAAATAGCAGGGTCTGGCTAGACTGCGGTGGCTACCTGATCTTTAACCAGACCGAAGCCCTATTGAGCATCGATGTTAACACGGGCAAGTATGTGGGAAGTAAGAACCTGCAAGACACGGTGCTTAAGACGAATCTGGAAGCAGCGGCAGAAATTGCCCACCAGCTTCGCTTGCGCAATACCGGGGGCATTGTGGTCATTGACTTCATAGATATGTCTGAACCTAGTGCCCAGGAGGCCGTCCTAGAGCAGCTTGCTACAAACCTGAGGGCAGATAAGACTCGGACAAACCTGCTTGGCTTCACTCGCTTGGGCTTAGTAGAATTGACCCGTAAGAAAACGGAGAGGCTCCTCTCCCATGTTCTTGAAGTTGACTGCCCACATTGCAGGGGACGGGGACGGGTGCTTTCCGATGAGACCCTCGCTTTTCAAATCGCTCGAGAAGCTCATTCCCTAGCCTTAGAAAACGTAGAGGCAATTGAGATTTCTTGTCACCCACATGTTGCCGGTCTTGTTATTGGGCCTGGAGGGAGTAATTTGCGGGCTTTGGAGAACCATACGGGTAAAACCATTTCTGTCCATGGCGACCACTCACTTGGACGGCAGGACTATAAGGTGCAATCAGCAGAGCTGTAGCAAAGAAAGCCACAGTAGTGATTGACACCAACGGGGCATGATGTTAGAATGATTGAGTAGATTGCTTGTTTCGAATGAAACAAGCTTTCGATGCCGCTCAAAACAGGTCGTAAACCACGTGGTGACGTCTTGCGTGTACCTGCATGGCGAGTCTAGAGAAGGAGGTGGACGTATTGTACGCCGTTATCGAAACTGGTGGTAAGCAATATCGTGTGTCCACAGGTGATGCCATTTATGTTGAGAAGCTCAATGTCAATGAAGGCGATGATGTTGTTTTAGATCGTGTTCTTCTAGTGAGCCAAGATGGTAAGATCCAGGTTGGTACACCCTATGTTGATGGGGCCAAAGTTGTAGCTAAAGCCGCTAAACAAGGAAAACAGAAGAAGATTATTGTCTTCAAGTACAAGGCAAAGAAGAATTATCGCAAGAAAAAGGGTCATCGGCAACCTTACACCAAATTGGTGAT
>CAZAJB010000002.1:78925-80119 GCA_964485345.1 uncultured Clostridiaceae bacterium | reverse complement strand
CAAAACAGAGTGCGCCTGCACAAACTTGGTGTGCCTACCTTTATTGTCATCGCCGACTACCAGGTTCTCACGGACCGGGACACCTTTGAAGGCATTTCGGCGAATGTGCATGAATTGACCGTCGATTATCTGGCAGCTGGAATTGACCCTACAGACGGAAAGACCTTCATCTTTCCCCATAGCCATGTGCCTGAGTTGAATCAATTACTGTTACCGTTCTTAACTCTAGTGACAAATGCCGAACTCGACCGCAACCCTACCGTCAAGGAGGAGATTGTAGCATCGGGGCAAAAGAGCATTAACGCCGGGATGTACACCTATCCTGTCCACCAGGCCGCCGATATCCTGTTTTGCAAAGGAACAGTGGTGCCCGTGGGAAAGGACCAATTACCTCACTTGGAGCTCACCCGGACCATTGCACGGCGTTTTAACAATCGTTTTGCCAAAGATCAACCAGTCTTTCCAGAACCCCAACCCCTCCTAAGCGAGGCACCCATCATTATGGGTCTCGATGGTGGCCAAAAGATGAGCAAGAGTCGCAATAACACAATTATGTTGAGTGCGACCGAAGACGAGACCGCGAGATTAATCAAGAGAGCCAAAACAGACGCCGACCGTGTCATTACCTATGATCCCGACAACCGTCCAGAAGTGGCCAACCTTTTGATGTTGATCTCCCTGTCTACAGGGAGGAAACCTGAGGAAATTGCAGATGAGATAGGGGATGGCGGGGGAGGTCAGTTAAAGAAAATCTTGACGGAGTCCCTTAACGAATACTTTAGACCACATCGAGAGAGACGTAAAAAGCTAGAGAACGATCCTGCTTATATTCGCCAAGTGCTATTAGATGGTGTGCAGGCTGCGCGAGAGGAAGCAATCAAGACCCTCGATGAAGTGCGGGAAGTTATGAACATGGGTCTGTAGGGTTGTTGTTATGACTGTAGAACTCATTACAGACCAGGAGGTGTATCAATGGAGCTATCACTGGATTCTAAGAACACCATCGTTCGGTTTTTGTTAGAGAAGTTGAATCCAGAGCTGATCTATCTTTATGGCTCATTTGCTCGCGGTGAAGGTCGCACGGAGAGCGACATCGACTTAGCCGTCTATGGCATAGATGAAAGCGGGCCGTACACGCTTTTCCTCCTAGCCAATGAACTGGCCCAAAGCCTAAAGCGCGACGTAGACCTAGTG
>CAZAJB010000002.1:0-78825 GCA_964485345.1 uncultured Clostridiaceae bacterium | reverse complement strand
AATCAAAAATTTAGTTTACATAATATCCCTTATGCGAAGTTGCTGAATATGTTTAGAAGGAGGCCTGCGCCGGCCTGGTTGCAGAACCTAGTTTTGTTCAGTCGGCCGCTGAAGAATACCTACAATGAGTCGCATAAAAAACCCACGATGATTACGGCAAGTAACTCCATGCTTTAGCGAACCTGTTTGTGCAGCAAGCGTTCAACGGCCTGGTGCGTCTGGTGTGGATCTGTTTTCGATGGCTAACGGTATATGACATCCTGCGCAATCCTAAAGCATTCTCCACTGTGAAAATTCGGTCATGTACCGCATCAAAAAACCGTCTGTCTGCACAGACGGATCCCCTTTGGTTCAAAACATCGACACGAAGCGTCGACGTTTCCGAGCTTACACGGATTTCCCTTCTTTTCTATAAACCCCCAGCTAGGCGAAGCGCATTAAGGGCAATTTAAGGGGTTTTTCTAGCTTCAGAGGGTAAATGTATGGGTAAATGGACACATCCAATAAAAAAAGACCGGCAATATGCATCGTGCCGGTCTGACCACCATGTCGTTTCGTCATCTTGTAGCCTTACTCGTTTTCTAGTCTAGGCCGCGACCTTCCACTAATTGTAGCGGTTGGAAACTCTGCTTTACTAATACCGTGAGCACTTGTCCGGGAAAAATGTCCGCGGATTCTAACTGGTTTAAATCCAGCATGGATCCAACAACGTCCCTAGGGTCTTCGCTCGGAACCTGGACTCTGGCGATTGACCACAGAGTGTCGCCGGGCTCGACGATTACTTCTGTATACACGTATTCTTCTCTGGCCACAAACGTAGCATTTTTGCTGGCAATCATTTTGCCCGCAATCGACACGGTGCCCACAGCTAGGACAATAAGCAAACCGACGGCCGAAATTGTGATCATGAGGTCTTGGGCCCTGTTTTTCATAATGATACCTCCCCGGGAACAATTGTTCTGTTTTGTGCTTGTCTTTACTCTACATTAGAACAAACGTTTTGTCAAGCCTTTTTAGAACAATTGTTTGACCATTCTTTGTTCGGTATGCTATAATTGGACTAAGATAATCAACATCAGCCTAGGGAGGGTCATTATATGAGTAAAATCTCTGAACGTCGCCGCAGGATTCTAGACTTCATAAAAGATCAGGTGCAAGCAAAGGGGTATCCCCCATCGGTTCGTGAGATCGGGGAGGCCGTGGGCCTAAAGAGCAGCTCTACCGTCCATGGGCATCTTCTCAAGCTCGAAAAGTTGGGATACATCCGGCGAGATCCTTCTAAGCCTCGGGCTATTGAGATCCTAGATGATCTGAATGCGCCGAAAGTTCGAGCCTTTGATGTGCCAGTCCTCGGCAGAGTGACTGCGGGAATGCCGATCTTGGCTGTAGAGAACATTGAAGAATACTTCCCTATCCCTAAGGATTTTGTGGACCACGAGGATGTGTTCATTTTGCGGATTAAGGGCGATAGCATGATCGAAGCAGGCATTCTTGACGGAGACTATGTCTTAGTTAGTCAGCAAGAGACCGCTGCCAACGGGGAGATTGTTGTAGCGCTCCTCAATGGCGAAGAGTCCACAGTCAAACGCTTTTTCCATGAGGGCAACCAAATCCGCCTACAACCAGAAAACTCAACCATGGAACCGATCTACTCAGCTGATGTTGCCATCCTTGGCAAAGTTACTGGAGTGTTTCGCAGAATCCATTAATCTAGAAGCGAACCGTAAGAAAAGACGAGCCGCCTAGTGCTCGTCTTTTTCTTGGTATTCTTTGAAGGTAATTAGTCTCCCATGGTCAATGTCGGCGTCAACGAGCATGTATTTGGCATCAAAATCGACAGTCGCTTCAATGCGCTGGTAACACCGGGAACCTACAATCGTTTTCCTGACAAAGTACTGTCCGGGACCTAGGTCGGCATCAGGACCTTCGCGTCGTTGTACTTCACTCGTTGTCCGTAGTCTGACAGCGATCTTTTCACCGCACCTGTCACATTGAACATAAAACCATAGCCCATGCGATCCTTCGATGGTTGTATAACCGGATTTACCTCTCGTTTGGTTCTTTCCCAAGCTGGGAAAAAGTCTCTCGAGAATGCCCATAATATCGCCTCCAACTATAACATAGCTTTAGACAATAACTTTGGCACGTATGGGTCCTTCTCCTGCTAGACTGTGGAAAAAAGCCGCTCAGGGAGACTCGGCGCCACTTTTTGCATCGATTGGAATGTATACATAGCTTATGTTCCCATCCGTCTCTATCTCATAAAAATCGCACATTTCATCGTCCTTTGCCATGGAGCCAATGAAACGAGCCAATCCAGCAAATTCCACTGGGTTTTTAGCCATCGGTCTCCCCCCTTCGCTCTATCCATAGTATTACTCTCCCCGGTCTTGGTTATACAAAAAAGGATGGGGAGTCTCCCCATCCTTGCTACATGAACACTAATCCCAATCGAACTTGCCCTTCAGCTCCGCTATGGCTTCCAGAAATGTCCGATCACACTTGAGAGGTGTAATTGAAACATATCCGTGCTCGACCGCGACCACATCGAGATCTAGCTCTTCCGAATCGGGGGGGATCGGTTCTCCGCCCATCCAATAATAGTCGTTCCCTCGCGGGTCTACTCTCCGCTGCATCACTCCGTGATAGTTCCGAACGCCAAGCCTAGTAAGGCGCAGTCCCTTGATCTCCTTTAGGGGCAAGAGAGGGATATTGACATTCAGAACGCCTCCAGCGGGGATTAATTCGGGTCGGATCAAAAACCCCGGTTCTTCGAACAGAAGCTTCTGCACAATGGCCGAAGCCGTTTCAAATGACTCGGCAGATCCCAAGCCGCAAAGAGAAAAAGCCAAACTCGGCACCCCGTACAGTGCGCCTTCCATAGCGGCACCCACAGTACCAGAATAGAGAACATCCCAGCCAAGATTAGAACCATTGTTAATGCCTGAAAGGACAAAATCCGGAGTGAGCTTTAGGCCCTCCAAGCCCATTTTGACACAATCGGCAGGAGTGCCGTCAAGCATGTATCCTCGTGCAGCTTCTGTCAGGCGCAGCGGTTCGTTAACCGTAATTGCATGGCTCATGCCACTTCTTTCTTGGTGAGGAGCGATCACAGTGATATCACAAGACGCTTGCAGACTCTTCCTCAAGGCTGCCAAACCAGGGGCAAACAAGCCATCATCGTTGACCAGCAGTACCTTTTTCATGATAATCAACCCCTATTTATAACTAGCTCGTTTGACACCAGGGGTAGAGACAAGATCCTCGATGATCTTTACCCTGCTAAACTTCTGGGATATTTCAACCTCTAAGTCGAGTTTCGCCTCTCCAGCATCGTCGGAAGACAGTTCAACGTTAAAAACATCCACATCGTACTTGGCCAAGACCGCAAAGACTCGAGCTAACTGGCCCGGAGTGTCCTGAATGAGTAAGGTCAGGATTTCATGTTTCGTACTGAGATAATTCCATTCTAGTTGGTTTAGGACAACTAAAGTCAAAACGACCAAGAGAGTTGCCAAAACAGCAGCAAAATAAAACCCTGAGCCAACCGCAAGACCAATACCAGCCACAGTCCACAAACTTGCAGCGGTTGTTAAGCCCCGTACATTCGCTCCTTCTCGCATGATCGTACCTGCCCCGAGAAAACCGATGCCACTGACGACCTGGGCCGCAATCCGACCCGGATCATAGTCCAGCAGGCTCTCGGCAAAGGCATAGGCTGACATGATCATGATGAGAGCTGAGCCTACGCTCACTAGAATATGGGTTCGAAACCCAGCAGGGCGCCCCATACTTTCTCTTTCTAAACCAATTAGACCCCCAAGGACCAAGGCGAGGATGAGTCTAACAGCAATCTCAAAATTGGTGATTTCCAAAGAGTTCTCCTCCTCCAATCTGGAAAACCTAGTCTAGGTCAAATCCTATCTCCTGTAAAGCATACTTTAATCCAATTTCCGCATGTTGTCTAGACATGCCACCCTGGAGGTATCCAACATAGGGTTCTCGAAGCGGTGCATCCGCACTGAGTTCGATGGATGAGCCCTGAATGAATGTTCCACCAGCCATAACTACCTCATCGACGTAGCCCGGCATTAAGCCCGGAATCGGCAAATAATGCGCATCGACGGGTGCCGCCTTTTGGATCCCATGGCAGAACCGGAGTAGCTCTTCTTTGGACTTGAACCTGATAGCTTGTACTATATCTGATCGGGGTTCATGGGCTAGGGGTGAGACGATATATCCTAACTCTGTAAAGACCTGTGCTGCCAAGATGGCACCACAAACGGCTTCTCCCACGACGTGGGGTGCCAAAAATAAACCGTGAAGGAGTTGTCGCGTAAGCCCAAACATGGCCCCCAGCTTATTTCCTAGGCACGGAGCGGTAAGGATTTCTCCACAAAGGTCTACTAGATCTTGTCGACCAGCAATGTACCCTCCACTCACAGCGAGTGTACCTCCTGGGTTCTTGATCAGGGATCCGGCAATTAGATCGGCCCCAACCTCTAGTGGTTCGAAATACTCAACAAACTCACCATAACAATTGTCCACAAAAATGATGCACTCTCGGTTTTTAGTTCGAATTATCTGCACGGCCTCGGCCAAATCAGAAATCGTTAGGGCAGGCCTCCAGCTATAACCACGGGACCGCTGCAGCGTGACCATCTTGGTGGTTTCGGTCACTGCAGCGGAGATACCCTCCAGATCAAGACGAAGGTTATCCTTCAAAGGTACCTCCTTATAGATAATCCCCCGCTTTAACAGGCTCCTTGGTGAATCACCACGCACACCGATTACCGCTTGCAGGGTATCGTATGGGGCGCCACTTGCTGACAGAAGTTCGTCACCCGCTGCGAGCATGGAAAGACAGATGGAAATGGCATGAGTGCCAGAAGCGATTTGAGGCCGCACGAGTGCAGATTCAGCCCTAAACACCCGAGCATAGACTTCTTCTAGGGTTTCGCGGCCTTGATCAGAATACGCATACCCTGTAGAATCCGTGAAGCAATGACTGCCAACTCTCGCTGCATGAAATGCTTTGAGCACCTTATCCTGGTTCGCTAGGGCAATCTCGTCCACCAGCTCTAGTGACTTGCGAACCTTCCCTTTGGCGTCTCTAATTATCTTCACTTAAGACCTCTTTAGGCGCAGGAACCCCGTAGTTGCCCTTGACGTGCACATTCTTCCCCGGTAGTTTCTCAAGGATGCTATCCTTGATTTGCTTCTCAGAATAAACCTGTAGACGAAATTTCCCACTCGCGTCTTGATACATCTCAAACTCGCCTGTAATTCCGTGTTTGTTCCAAAGTTGGTCGACTACTTGCTGCATTTCTTGTTCGGTCTCGAATTCATAAGCGATGGAATACACTTGATTGCCCTCCTGAAATACTATAATTTCTTAAGCTTCGGTATGGGGGACCTTAAATCCTCCTCCATACCTGCATTCATCGGAAATCAACGGGTGTGATGACGGTCAATTCTCCTCTTGTCAGATCGTGCTTCCGGGCCAGGCGCACCGCTTGCCGTCGCATCAGCTGTTCCACCATGTTTCGCACCGCCCTGGCATTGCCAAAGGTTGCCGGATCTCCGTTACGTAGCCGCCTGATTTCCCGAACTAACTCTTGTTCCGCATGGGCCGTGAGGGTGTACTCTCTCTGCTCGAGCATACCTAGGGCGATCTTGTAGAGTTCTATGTCCGAATAGTCAGGGAAGGCGATAGTAACAGGAAAACGGGACCTGAGCCCCGGGTTTGTTGCGAGAAAATCTTCCATGGGCCTAGGATAACCCGCCAAAATTACCACAAGGCTGTCCCTTTGGTCCTCCATGGCTTTGACCAAGGTATCGATTGCCTCTTTACCAAAGTCCCTGCCTCCACCCCGCGCTAGAGAGTAGGCTTCGTCGATAAAGAGCAAACCACCCGAGGCCTGCTTCAGAATCTCTCTCGTTTTTTGAGCCGTTTGGCCGATGTACTGGGCCACCAGATCCGCCCGCTCTACTTCTACAGTGTGACCTTTTTGCAGTATGCCAAGCTCTTTGAGCATCTGGCTAAAGATGCGAGCAACGGTAGTCTTGCCCGTTCCAGGATTTCCCGTAAAAACTGTATGTAGACTCATAGGCTCACACGTCATATTGAGCAGTTCCCGGTACTTCTGAATCAGAGCGAAAGCCTGTATTTCATCGATGACCTTTTTAACCGATTGTAACCCGATTAAGGAGTCTAGTTGTTCTTGCAGCTTGCGAAGCTGTATCTTTTGGCTAGCTTCGAGTCCTTTAAAGGCTGACTCGGGCTTCATAGACATACACCTCCTGCCCCTCCCCACTATCTATACGCTAGTGGGCCTAGGAAGGTTCCCGGCAAAATGACTCCCATAGGGAACAAACATTCGCCTTAATTATCTCCTGGGACAGATCGGTACAATTAAACCAGTGGATGTCCTTGTTGCGCTTAAACCAGGACAACTGACGTTTTGCATAGCGCCTTGTGTCGCGCTGTAAGCGTTCTATGGCTTCTGGCAGCGTCATCTGATTCCGTAAGTAGTAGGCGATTTCCTTATACCCAAGAGCCTGCAAGGCAGTGGGTTGATGGGGATAGGCTCTAAGCAGCCCTTCCACCTCGGTGATAAGCCCTTCTCTAATCATGGTCTCAACACGGAGGTCTACCCTAGCATAGAGCTCCTGTCTGTCCCGGAAGAGGCCGATATACAGTGGTTCGTAGGGTCGCTTACTCTCTTCCATCTTCCTTTGTAGGGAGCTGATGGACTCGCCAGTTCGCTCATAGACCTCCAGTGCCCGAATGATCCTACGCAGATCATTAGGATGCAACTTCTTGGCACTTGCAGGGTCTACCTTCTCCAGTCTTGTATAGAGACTGAGCGGCTCTCGATCAGCCTGGGCTTGCAGACGTTCCCTAATTTCGGCGTCGGCAGAAGCATCAGGAAACAAGAATCCCTTCAGCAATGCATCAATGTACAGACCAGTTCCTCCAGACACGAGTGGCACTTTCCCTGCGTCCCTCAGGCCTATCAGAACCCTTTCCGCCAGCCTCACATAGTCGGCCACACTGAATGGCTCGTCGGGGTCCACAATACTCAGCATATGATGGGGTACCCTTTGTTGCTCTGCGCTACTCGGTTTAGCTGTGCCAATATCCATGCCACGATACACTTGCATTGAATCGGCAGAAAGAATCTCGCCTCGCAGCTTGGAGGCGATCTCCAGACTCAGTGTAGTCTTTCCTACCGCGGTGGGACCGAGAATGACCAGAACCTTTTGCTGGACCACAAAACTTCAACTCCTACGTGCGACCAAAGCGCCGCATTAATTCCTGATTCTCGAAGCGAATAATAATGGGCCGGCCATGGGGACAGGTAAAGGGATTAGCAGTTTTTGCTAGGGCATGCAAGAGTGCCCTTATCTCCTGCTCATCAAGATATTGCCCAGCCTTGACGGCTCCTTTGCAGGCTAGAGTGATCAAGGCTTGTTCCTTTTGGGTGGTCGTCTTCTTCGACGTAGCCGCAATTTCCAGTATTTCCTCTTTCCAGTTGCCACCACTCTCTGCCAAGGAACTCGGGACAGCTCTTAAAAGAAAGCTATTGCCACCAAAGGACTCGAGCTCAAGTCCAAAGCCGGCCAAGAGGGGTAACGCTTCTTCCACCAAAACCGTTTCGCTGGGGGTAAAACTCAAGTGCTGCGGAAGGATCTGCTGCACGTGAATTGTGGATGTCTCCCATGAGGCCTCAAGCTCTTCCAGGAGAATCCGTTCATGCACAATATGCTGATCCAAAATCCAGAGCCCCTGCGGTACCTCAAGCAGAATGTAGCTTTGGTGGAGTTGTCCTAGAATTCGGCCTGTGCGCAACAATAAGCGAGCTTCATCGTGATTCGAAGATTCTTCCGGCTGATACGCCGGTCGAGACTCCTTGACCACCAGATCATCTCTCGTCTCTGTGGAGCTTTCTCGCTTACCGCGATAGCTCCTTAGCACTGCGTCCATGTGCTCCCAAGTCTCCGGTTTCCACGTAAGTTGCGCTTGCACAGTCTGGGGCGTTTTTTTGGCAGCACCACCACTTGCCGCACCACTACTTAGGGTAGGTGCTAAGTTCTGCTTCGCTAGGGCTGAACGGACGGCATGGAGGAGATCGCTAAACATAGTCTGTTCTTGGGCGAAACGCACCTCTGATTTTGCTGGGTGCACATTACAGTCCACAAGTTCAGGGTTGAGTGCAACATTGAGGATGGCCCAGGGAAATGTCCGACTGGCCAAGCGCCCATCATAGGCTTTCTCTAGTGCTACACGCATTGTTTGGTTTTGGATCACCCGGCCGTTCATAACAAAGACTTGGCCGCCTCGATTACCCTTCGCGAGTCTGGGTGAACCCAGGTATCCCTGCACCTCTCCCCAGGCAAAACGTTCGCCAAACTTGATAAGTTCGCTTTGGACATTCTTTCCTTGGACGATCAAAATAGCATCTAAGAGCCGGCCACTACCGGAAGTAGCTAAGACTGTCTTCCCCTCAGCTATGATCAGGAGGGCAATGTGCGGGTGCGCCAGGGCTAGGCGGGTACTCAGATCTAATACCTGCCTCCTTTCGGCCGCTGGCGACTTGAGGAATTTTAAGCGGGCCGGAACATTATGAAAAAGATCGCGGATTTCTACCGTCGTCCCCGGTGGCATACCCATTGGCTCCACAATCCATCTATCTTGGTCTCGCCGAATCTGGTATCCGTTGTTCTGCGCCATCGGTCGCGACGCCAGGGTTAACCGAGCAATACTGGCCATACTCGGTAGGGCTTCGCCTCGAAACCCGAGAGTAGCCAGGGCAAAAAGGTCCTCGGCCTTTGCTATTTTACTTGTAGCGTGCGGTTGAAAGGCTAACTCCAGTTCATTCTGGGCGATCCCCGCTCCATTGTCTTGGACTCGAATATAGTCGAGTCCTCCATTCCTAATCTCGATTGTAATCTGTGTCGCCCCAGCATCAACAGAATTTTCCACCAGTTCTTTAACGCATGAGGCGGGACGTTCGATTACTTCACCTGCAGCTATTTTGTGCGCTACTTCTGGAGATAATACCCTAATTTGCGTCATGACCTGCGTCCTCCTTGGCGGTTTTCTGTTGCCAGAGAACCAATGTCTGCAATGCCTCTAGGGGCGTGAGATTATTGAGGTCCAGAGCCAAGAGCTCCTTAGTAAAATCGCTGGTAGCGGCCACCTCACTTGTGGCCTCTACGTGGGAAGTGTCATAATCCAGCGTCTTAAATAGGTCGAGTTGTCTAGGTCCTCTCCCGCCAGTTTCGAGCTCCTCCAAGAGATTCAACGAGCGGCGAATAACCGAACGAGGCATACCTGCCATACGAGCCACATTGATTCCATAGCTGCGATCGGTACTTCCCCTAGAAACACGGTGCAAGAAATAGATGTCCCCGTCTTTTTCCTCCACCTCTACACGATAGCTCACCAACCGCTTCAAAGTGTACTCCAGACTGGTCAACTCGTGGAAATGCGTTGAAAACAGGGTGCGTGCCTTGACTTTGGCATGGATATGCTCAATAACGGCTTGGGCTATCGCCATTCCGTCAAAGGTACTGGTGCCCCTTCCCAGCTCATCAAGGATAATCAGGGAACGCTCAGTGGCATGAAGCAAGAGCTCTGCCGTCTCTGAGCACTCTACCATAAATGTGCTTTGTCCCGTGCTCAGGTCATCGGAGGCACCTATACGTGTGAAAATACGGTCTACCAGGCCGATGGTGGCCTCTTGCGCAGGTATGAAACTACCCATTTGGGCCATGATCACGAGCAGTGCGATCTGCCGCAAATAGGTGCTTTTTCCTGCCATATTTGGGCCTGTGAGGAGAATAATCTGTTGGTTCTCATCAAAGGACACATCATTCGGCACAAAACTGCCCTCTAGGGCTTCAATCACAGGATGGCGACCTTGTTTGATGCTCAGTTCCCGATCATCGGACATAGTTGGCCGCACAAAGTTGTGCCGGACAGCGGATGCAGCTAGACTTTGAAAGACATCGAAGCAAGCAAGGACCCGGGCATTTTTCTGGATGGAATCCACGTGGTCCTGCACCTTTTGCCTGATTTCAAGAAAGAGATCATATTCTAGCTCTTTGATCCGTTCATCAGCCCCTAAGACCAGGGCTTCATGTTCTTTGAGCTCAGGGGTTATGTAACGCTCCGCATTGGCGAGGGTCTGCTTCCGTTGATACTCTGCGGGGACAAGGTGACTATTGGCATTCGTTACCTCAATGTAGTAGCCAAACACGCGGTTGAAGCCTACTTTTAGCGACTTGATGCCGGTCCGTTCGCGCTCGGCCACTTCAAGATCTCGTATCCAGTCTTTGCCACCACTTCTGGCTTGGCGTAACTTGTCCAGTTCTGGACTATAGCCGTCACGGATTAGGTTACCGTCCCGGAGCGTTATGACCGGCTCATCCACGATAGCATTGCCAACAAGCTTTGTAAATTCTGTAAGAGGATTGAGATCTTGGGCCAGCTTCTGCAAGAGATCGGTGGTCTCTTCTGCAAAAAGATCCCTAATACCAGGGATTTGCTCTAGGGATGTTGCCAAGGACTTGAGATCTCTGGCGTTACCATTTCCCGTCGCTAGACGTCCAAGAAGCCGCTCCAAATCGTAGATCTCGCCGAGCCTAGCGGAGAGGTCGAGACGGAGAGCAGTCTGATCTAACAGCGCCTCAACTGCATCATGTCTCCCTTCAATCGCCCCTCGATCCAGCAGAGGTTTCTCCAAAAAGACACGCAGTAGGCGGGCTCCCATGCCAGTCGCGGTGTAATCCAAGATGCCTAGGAGCGAGCCGGTTTTTTTGCCCTCCCTAATCGTCTTGACCAACTCAAGATTATCGCGGCTGTGCCCATCAATTTGGAGGTACTGCTCTATGCGGTAGCTTCTCACCTCTCGTATGTGACCGAGGACGCCGCGCTGTGTATCTTGCACATACTGAAGGGCCAAAGCGGCGGCCAAAATCTCCTCTAAACTACTCAAGCCAAGGGGCTTCAAAGTCGAGACAGCAAAGTGATTGAGGAGGACTTGACTCGCCTTCGCTAGACCCTCCTGCTTGGCCCCGAGTTCGGTTACAATTGACCCGAGATGGTCAGATAGGAGCTTGAGCGCGTCCATTCCCTGCCAATCGGCAAGCACGAGGATTTCGGCAGGTCGCAGCCGTATTAGCTCGCTCTCGAGACTCGCCCAGGTCGCCAGAGAAACCGTCATGAATTCACCGGTGGACATATCGAGGGATGCTAGACCAATCATCTTGGACTCTGCCACAACGGCTACCAAGAACTGGTTTTCCTCAGCGGCAAGAGTTCCTTGAATAAATGTTCCGGGGGTGATCACTCGCACAACATCGCGCTTGACCACCCCTTTTGCTTCCCTAGGGTCTTCGAGTTGTTCGCAGATGGCTACTCGGTAGCCGCTCCGCACCAACTTCTCCAAATAACCCTCGGCCGCGTGATGAGGTATTCCACACATGGGTACACGTCCCTGGGGACCCGCTTCCCGCGAGGTTAAGGCAATTTCCAACACCTTAGATGCCACCTTCGCATCGTCCCCAAACATCTCATAGAAATCGCCTAACCGAAAAAACAAGATGCTGTCTGGGTACTCTTCTTTCAGCTGGTAGTACTGTTGCATCATTGGTGTAAGTTTCACGCTTCTCTACTCCCTTACAAAATTCGTCCTTGCAGACTCCACGTACTCGCGTTCGTGATCTCCACGGACACCAGTGAACCCACTAGCTCATCAGGGCCGGTAAAATGTACCTGGCGATTTGTGCGGGTACGGCCAATGAGTCCATCTTTGGAACGTCCCTCGACCAGGAGTTCCTGAGCGGTTCCGATCAGAAGCTGCATGTGGGAGTCGCTGATGGCATTTTGAACCCGAATGAGCTCGTAAATACGCTCCTTCTTGATCTCCTCGGGAATCTGATTCGGTAAACGAGCTGCAGGGGTACCTTCCCGCGGTGAGTAGATGAAGGTAAAAGCAGAGCTGAAACCTACTTCTCGCACCAGACTAAGGGTAGCTTGAAAGTCTTCGTCGGTTTCACCAGGAAAGCCCACAATCAAATCTGTAGTCAGACTAATTCCAGGAACCGCCCTGCGCACTTGATCAACCAAATCCAAGTAAAACTCACGAGTATAACCGCGATTCATGCGTCTCAAGAGACTTGTGCTTCCGGCTTGTACGGGTAGGTGCAAGTGCTCGCAGACTTTGTCCAATGTGGCGAGGGCAGAAATGAGCTCAGGACCCATATCCCGGGGATGACTGGTAGTAAAGCGAATTCTAGCCAGACCATCGATAGAGTTCAGATCCGCCAGAAGGGCGCTAAAGGATGTGTCTTCGCTCAAATCCTTACCGTAGGCATTGACATTCTGTCCAAGAAGCGTAATCTCCTTGTATCCGTCAGCGACAAGTCCTAGGACGTCTTCGCGTATTTTTTCTGGTGTCCGGCTATGCTCCTTGCCCCGCACATAGGGCACGATACAATAGGTGCAGAAATTTGTACAACCATAAATGACATTGACAAATGCCTTGAGACCATCATTTCTCTGCACAGGCAAATCGTCTCTAAAGTCCTGACCCTCTTCGTACTGCGATTCATCCCATATCTCCACCACCCGTTCGCCGCTGGAGGCCCGATCGAGTAGCTCAGGCAGGCGATGAATATTATGGGTGCCAAAAATCAAGTCAACGTGGGGGAGCTTCGTGAGCATTTGTTGCAGCTCCTGTTTTTGTTGGGGCATACAACCACAGATACCAATGAGCAAATCAGGATTTTTCTCCTTCAAGCGGCGGAAGGCAGAGATGTGTCCATAAACCTTTCGCTCCGGGTTCTCCCGCACGCAGCAGGTATTGTAGAGAATCAAATCGGCCTCGTCGACCTTCGCGCGAGGCTGGTAGCCCAAGGATAGCAGGATGCCCGTGATCACTTCGGAATCATGATCATTCATCTGGCAACCCATGGTTTTCAAGTAAAATCCTTTCATGAACAGGTACTCCTTCGTAAAAATTAGATAAGCACTATCCTATTATACTATGAATCGCCAGCAAACTCTAGGTATCCGAAAAAGGAACTCAGGGCATAATTGGGGAAAGGGGGAACCTCATGCTGATTACTGTAGCCCGTACTGGCTTGCTATATATTCTGGTCGTCATCACGATGAGGCTCATGGGTAAACGGCAGATTGCCCAACTCGAGCCCTTTGAGCTTGTTATCGCAATTATGATTGCGGAATTAGCGGTGATCCCCATGCAGGACAGGAATATCCCTCTCATCAATGGGATTATTGCCATTGCTACCCTCCTCTTTATTCAAGTGACCTTTAGCATTGCCAGCTTGCGGTCTGTGGCTTTTCGATCCTTTCTGGATGGACGATACAGTGTGATTATCGCCGATGGCGTAATACAAGAAAAGGAAATGCGCAAGGCTCGCTATAACCTAGATGAACTCTTGGAACAGCTCCGACTGAAGTCCATCTTTAATCTTGGGGACATAGAGTTTGCCATTTTAGAAACCAGCGGGGAGTTAAGCGTCCTACTTAAATCACAGAAGAGGACCGCCACACCTTTCGATCTCCAAGTAGAAACTCGTTACGAAGGCTTGCCCTTAGTCCTCATTATGGATGGTCAGGTCATGACATCGGAACTAAAAAAGTCTACGCTCAGTGAGGCTTGGCTGCGAACGGAATTGGAAAAACACGGCATAAAGAGCCCGAGTGAAGTACTTATTGCGTCACTAAACACTACAGGCGATCTATTTTTCCAACCAAAGGAATCGTGAGGAGCTGCGTATGAAACTCTGGATTGTAATGTTCATAGTCTTGGGCGTCATTGTGGTTGGCGGTTTATCCCTAGAACAGTCTATCCTAAAAGTCACCGATCGCCTCTGCCACACCATGGACCTTATCAAAGATGCGGTGCGAAGCAACCAGTGGCAAGAAGCTCTAGAGCTTCACAATCAAGTCGATCAGAACTGGCGTAAGCAAAAAAAATACTGGGATCCTTTCATCCACAATCAGGATCTGGATGTTATCACAGTCCACCTTGCACGACTCAAGGTTTTCCTCGAGAGCAACGAGAAGGCAGCTACTTTGGCAGAAATCGTGGAGATGGACATTCAGCTTCTACAACTTCATGAGCAGGAAATTCTCACATTGAAAAACATCCTCTAGCGCCGTGGACGCTTGGGAAAGGAAATGTGTTTGTTCACCCTGCCTACGACCAGACCCACAACGGCTCCTGTGGGTAGAGCAGCAAATAGCATGACCGGTAAGTAGACAAAAATGAGGCTTTGGTCAATGATCAGAGCTGCTACAGAGAGTTGCGCCAAGTTATGGGTGACAGCACCCACAAGGCTGATTCCCATCATACTCAACGACTTAGATGCATATCGGTACAAGAGGCCCATAACGATAGCACTTATCAATCCCCCAGCAAAGCTAAAATAAAACGTGACAGTCATAAAGGTCCCCGACATAAGGGAGCCTAGTAGGGTACGGAGGATCGAGACCACGACGCCATCTTTCGTGCCAAAGTTCATGACAACATAGAGCGTGATAATGTTGGCCAAGCCAAGCTTAACACCTGGAATCATCACATCTGTTGGCAGAGGAATCATGGCTTCAAAAATGTGCAAACCCAGCGCCAGACCGGTAGCCAATCCCAGATAGACGGTACGGCGGGTATGAGAATATGCCACGTACGTATTGCTCCTTTACCCATGGATTTTAACGGAACCGCTGGAGATAGTGAGAATGTTCTGTTGCAAGTAAACCTTAATCATGGAGAATGGCTCGTCGAATTTGTAGCTCTGGGATCCAATTGCTACAGTGACATTAGGGTGGACAAGCGTTGCACTGATGTTTCCCGCTCGGAGAACCTGCGCTGTAGTCGCGATACCTTTGGGTCCGCCTAACTCCTTCGCTACGATGTTCCCAGCATGAACGGTGACCTCTCCGCCGCGGAAGACTCCCGCCGGAATCCTAAATCCCGTTCCGGCCATCACTGTGGAATAAAAACATCCTTTACCTGTAACTTCCACGGAGCCCGAGGCTTCCACGTTGGAGTTCTGCAAATAGCCCACCTTAACATTGGCCTCAACGGCAGTCTGACTCTGGAGTTCGACGATTTGCTCATCCACACCCTGTCGCAACCGATGTAGCTCCTGGATATCATTAACCCTCAATAGCCCTGAACCTTGCGCGAGCAAACAGTTGCTAATCGTCTCGGCTAGGCTCGCATATTGCTGTTTATCCTCCTCCGAACCCTTTCTAATTCGCTCCATTTCATCAGCTAGTTCTTTGATGTCCTTCGGCAAAGTACTGAACTTAAGTTCGACCAGATGGCGAATGAGATTTTCAAAGGGGATATTGTCAGCCTGGCTCACAATGGCCTCGTAAGCGATCTCCAGGGTCTCGAGCTGGCTGGAGATTTTGCGTAGCAAATTGAGGATACGAATCTGTATGACAGATACTCCCCCGGCGTGGAGCTGCGCACGGACTGCATTGCGAAGAACAGTAATGGAACCACTAGTCCGGAGTGTGCCTCCGCTTACCAGTCCATTGACTACAATGACTCCTGTGTTGCTTTGTACTTTAACACTCTCCTGGACACTTCCACGGATGATGATGTCACCGTCCATGGTAATGTTCCCCGTAGATACGTCTGCATCACCGGGTAGCTCAAAGACACTTGTAACACGAATGACGCCACCTTGTAGCGATGGAAGTCCAGATGCTGTTGCTATTATCTGTAGACCGTCCTCGCTCAGCCGAACCCCGTCACCAACCGTGAGTTTAACCTGCTTGAGAGGCTCGCCTTCAATCGGTTTTCCATAAACATCAACCCCGGCCTCACCGCGTTTTCCGGGGTTCTTGATTGCCAGAATATCCCCCTCCTGAACGCCCGTAGTGCCATGAACTGCGTAGTGATCAATCCGAAGGGCACCGTCGTCAATAGTCGCTTCGCCTTCCTGGAAGACATATTTGATGGAAGGATGACGTGGAGGCTTGGGATCTTCCCCTGCAGCTATCAAATAGGAGCCCTCAGAGGCGGACAGAGCTTCCTCTGTCAAACCCTGGACCTGCAAACCATAGGTCAGACCCTCAATTCGCACCAGATCCAGTACGTCTTTCAGTCCGAGAGCAGGGGGATCCAGAATAGTCTGCACCAAGATGAGTTTCAAGTCGTTGGTGGGCCTGTGATCAGCGAGACTGTATGTGACGCCTGGGCTCCGTTTCCAGACCAATTGCGCCTTGGTTTGCTTCGCATCTACCACGATCTCATAATGTAACTCGGGCTCGACACGGGCAGGAAGCCGGATTTCTAAAGGGTCCAGCCCCTCGGTGAGCTTGACTTCACTCGTTCTAGGTTCACCATGGTATAGAACATGAAACTCGCTGCCAAAGCTAATTCTCGGCACCGTTTCACTGACGATATCTGGAGCAATATACTCTAGTTTGCCGCCCTTCACGCTAAGTACACCTGCATGGGCGGATTCTACCTCGGTCCTTTCAGGTTCTTTAAGCGTCAAACGGACTACAGCTCGGCTCGTCCTTAGACCAAAGAGGACTCTCGATGGTTCTTCTACCACCTCTATCTCCACACGATCCCTCGTTACCTGCATTTTGGCCAATCCGTTCTCAATAGCCTTTTCGACGTTCTTCCCTTCTCCTAGTACCTGAATTCCCGCCAGAGCCATCACCCCCTCTATAGAGCTTTCTGGTAAACGCAGTAACTAACACGTCGTAGACCATACTTTCCAGGGTCCATAATCTGTTCTGCTGATCCTACGATGAAAAAACCTAAGGGTTTCAACGACTCAACGAAATTGGCAATCAATTTCTGCTGCGTCTCGCTGGTGAAGTAGATAAAAACGTTGCGGCAGAGTATAAGATCAAAATTGCGCTCATAGGCGCCCCTCAACAGATCATGTTTCTTGAATGTCACTTGCTTCTTGATATCTGCCTGGATTACCCAGCGGTCGTTGCCTCTCTTTGTAAAATACTTCGCAAGGTGTTCAGGAGGGGTTCCTGCAATCTGGTTAGCAAGATACTCGCCGGCCTGAGCCTTCTCTAGGACCGTCTCATCTAGGTCAGTGGCTAGCAAAAGGCCAGGAGTGAACTTTGCTTCTTGCATTAGGATGGCAATGGAGTAGATTTCAGCCCCAATAGAAGCACCGGCGCTCCAAATGCGAGGACGATTGCGCTGGCTTATGTCCGGTAACACCTTGTCTCTTATTATATCAAAAACCCGAGTATCTCGGAAAAAATTCGAGGTGTTAATGGTCAAATAGTCCCTAAACTTCTCACGATGGTCGGGATCCTTAAGGAGAGTAGCAGCCAGCTGATCATAGGAGTTGAGTCGATGACGTTCGATCCACTGGTTGATACGTCTTCGCATCTGCTGATCCTTGTAGGCAGTAAGATCGATTCCGAGCACCTTAAAAATGTCGCGTTGTAGTTTCCCATAGTCTACCATTTTGCACCTCAGTCTACCGCATCTTAGATATTAGCTCCGTAATGGTCTTGCCTATGAGATCAAGAGGCAAGATATAATCAGCATTCCCTTCTTCCGCCACTACACGTGGCATGCTATAAATGGTGGATGTGCTCTTGTCTTGAGCAATCGTCAAGCCGCCACCCCGCTTAACCTCAGCCATGCCTTTAGCCCCGTCTCTTCCCATCCCTGTCAAGATTACGCCCACTATGTTTTTCCCATAAATAGCAGGCAGATTCTGCATGGTAACATCAATGGCAGGTCGCAAGAACATCACTCGTTCTTCCTGGTTGAGCTTAATGCGGCGCTCACTTGTAATGGTAAGATGATAGTCTCCAGGCGCGATCAAAACCTTTCCGTTTTCGACAAGATCACCAGTGCCGGCCTCTTTTACCGGGAAGGGGAACAGGCTATCTAGGCGTTCTGCGAAACTCCTCGTAAACTCCTTCGGCATATGCTGGACAATCACTATGGCTGCTGGTAGGTTGACGGGTATGGAGGAGAGAACTCCTTCCACAGCCTTGGGGCCTCCTGTAGATGACCCAATGATGACAAGTTTATCCGCGGCTCCTTCCGCCGGTCGATCGAATACTGGCAAAGAAGGAGGTTTGGCAATGGCGGGGCGTTTCTTAGGTTCCGCGACCTGAATCCTAGCGGTAGCGGCCAAACGAACCTTCTCAGTCACCTCTGCTGCGATAACAGCCAAGTCTTGAGTACCAGCAGTGGCTTGACCACTGGGCTTCGTGATAAAGTCAACGGCTCCTAGTGCTAAAGCCTGCATCGTTGTCTCTGAACCTTTGCGCGTCTGGCTGCTAAGCATTACCACCGGCAGTGGTTTGGTCTCCATAATCCGCTTCAAGGTCTCGAGGCCATCCATGACAGGCATCTCTACATCCAGTGTGACAACATCCACATCAAGCCGTCTTAGTTTGTCCAAGGCATCCTTGCCATTGCGGGCATAGCCTGCAACTTCGAGTTCTGGATCGCCTGTAATGATCTCCACAATCAGTTTGCGCATAAAAGCGCTATCGTCGACCACCAAAACCCTTATAGGCATCGTCATCTCCTCAAATCTCCATTGCTTCCTTGCCGATAGCAGTGACTGTTACTACTCCAGTATCAACAAAAAAGCGCATTTTGCGCCCATGACCTCCTGCAACATCTTTACCAATGATGGCAATACCATGTTCTTCGAGATGTCCTGTGACTGCCTTAATGTTCTTCATGCCTATGCTTGTGCTATTAGCGCTCAGATTGGGGAATAGGTTGGCCCCTCCTGCCAGTTTGGCCTTCAGTCTAGACTTTCTTGCACCCAATCGTATTGCTTCATCAATCATGGCCGGAATGCCTGTATCTGCATACTTACCCGGCGGTGCTCCTGCATCTTTTTCCCTGCTCTGTGGGAGAAAAATGTGACCCATCACTCCAACCTTAGCCAGGTCATCATAAAGTGCAACACCAACGCACGACCCAAGACCCACAGTGGTCAATATGCCCTGCGTCTTAAAGGAGCTGATCTGCCCCATATTTACAAAGACTTCTGTCATCACATTTCCTCCAGACCAAGGGAATGTGCGATCTTTCCAAAGTCATCGTCATCTGGAAGAAAGAGAATATGTCCTTCTATGGACTCGCCATCGGCAAAAAACTCGGTGCGGATCACCGTAACTTCATTTGCCACTTCTGCACCGGCCAAGACGCTCTGCCATACGGCCCCAGCCATGTCTACGGCCACACCAGGAACACTAGGGGCCATGAGTAAATCCGTCATTTTCGCAAGAGCATTGAGATAGGAAGTAATCATAATGTTACCCAACTCCTGCAGAGCAGAACGGGCGAGTTCATGGACTTCACCACTGTCGTCTCCCGTTAGTAGTCGAACTAAGACTAATGCACTATCCAACGGAAGGAGGAAAGCCATATGTCCTCTTACATCGCCAGACACAACAACAAAGATCCCGACAATGACTTGCTCCGATCCGCCTACATAGTCAGCCGCCTTGTCGAAGGGCAGCATCTGCGCATCAGGCACAACCAACTGAAAGAGACGTCCACTTAGCATCTGTGATAAAGCCGTGGTAGCATGTCCCGTTCCGATGTTCGCCAGTTCTTTTAAGAAGTCCAACTTGGTATCACGCATAATTAGCCACCCCCTAGGAGCCGATTTTTCGCAGTGATTCCACGACGCGTTCGGCATCAAAAGGTTTGACTAGAAAGTCTTTCGCACCCGCGCTTAATGCTTCGATGACCATGGGCTTCTGTCCCATAGCACTACAGACAATGATCTTAGCCTGAGGATCAACTTTCATAATCTCTTTAATCGCGGAAATTCCATCCATCTTGGGCATGGTAATATCCATAGTAACCATGTCCGGTGTCAACTCTTTATAGAGTGCTATGGCTTCTTCGCCATCCCCTGCTTCACCCACAACACTATAGCCGTTCTTTTCAATTACGTTTCGCAACGTCATCCGCATAAATGCGGTATCATCTGTAATCAATACAGTTTTTGCCATAGCAACTCCACTCCCTATCCGATTAACGTACTATTGTCGATGATCAGGGCAATAGTACCATTGCCCAATACGGTCGCTCCGGCAATTCCTCGAATGTCGCTGAGTGTGCCTCTGATAGACTTGATCACAATTTCTTGCTGACCGATGAGATCTTCAACGACGAAGCCCACCTTTTGACCCCTTATTTCTACAACAATCACAGGCAACGGACCATCAATACGCAGACGCTGGAAACCCAGGCACTCTGCCAAGTCATAGAGGGGCAGTACTTCGTCACGCAACATAATTACATCATGTTGCTGCACTGTCTTGATTTGGTCGCGCTCCACCTGAATGTTCTCCCGCACAGCTTGAATGGGAATGGCGAGAGTCTCTCCGTCTGCGACGACCAGTAAAGCCTTAATTATGGCCAGAGTCAAGGGCAACTTGATGATGGTACGCATGAAGCGCCCTGGATCCGATTCAATCTCAATTGTACCGCTTAAGGAATGGACAACAGACCGAACCGCATCGAGCCCCACTCCCCTACCTGAGAGATCGGTAATCGTCTGTGCAGTAGAGAATCCGGCGCTAAACAAGAGTTCGCCAGCCTCACCAACAGAAAGCTCGCCATGCTGCGGGCTGATTAGTCCACGTTCGATGGCCTTAGCCCGAATGCGCTCCAAGTCCAATCCGTGACCGTCGTCACCGATTTCGATGAGAATATGGCTTCCCTCATGCCTCGCTCCTAACGTAATAGTACCAGTCTCCGGTTTTTCCTTGGCGATCCGGTCTTGTTTTGATTCAAGACCATGATCAATCGAGTTTCGAATCAGATGTACCAACGGATCCCCAATTTGGTTGACAATGGAACGGTCAAGCTCGGTCATCTCTCCAAAAATTCTTAGATTTATATCTTTGCCGCTAGCCTGAGCGAGATCCCGAACCATGCGGGGAAAGCGGTCAAAGACCTGTTTGATGGCCACCATCCGTAAACTCATAGCCGCATACTGCAACTCGGTCGTGACTCGATCAAGTTGATCCAAGGCACCGATGGTATCATCACCCTTGGCCATCTCTATGACCTGGGTGCGACTGGTAACCAATTCTCCCACGAGATTGATCAGCTTATCTAAGCGCTCTGTTTCTACCCGCACCAGAGCATCAGGCCGATGTTGTCTAGCGGCTGGTGTTGGTGTCCCGGAGCGTGCCTGGGTTCGTGCTGGCTGGGCTGTTGCTGCTACTTGCTCCTGGACAACGGTGACTTCATCTTGAATCAGTTCTTGCTCATCACCTGGGAGGCTATCTACCTCAACTGCCTCGATCTCGGGAATATTGTCAACAATTTCTCGAATATGCTCCCTAGATTCCTTTGTCAAAATCGTCAGAATGAAGCGGTCGTCAAACTTCTCGTCTTCTAGTTCTTGCACCGAAGGATTACTTTGAATCACGGTAGCAACTTGCTCTATGGCTTGAAAGACAGTATAGACCCGTACCGATTTCAGGATTGTGTTCGGTCTTAATGTCACTTGGACGACAAAAGCAAAATGGCCTTGGGCGACTCCTTGCTTTATGGTTTCGCGGTTAAATTCATCAAGCTCAACAACGAGCACCGGTGCATTTTTGCTCCCCGGAGATCCTTCAGCAGTAGCCTGGGAGGGATTTTGGGTTAATGCCTCTAGCATGGCAATTTGGTCTTTAACTGGGGTAATAGGCACATCACCGATCGTTTGCTCGAGAAGTACTTCTAAGGTATCAACAGCCCCAAACAAGGCATTGATCACTTCGCTCGACGGCTGGAGCTCGTGATTTCTCACCAAATCCAAGACGCTTTCCATCTCGTGCGTAAACTCAGCAAGGACGTCAAAGCCCATGGTCCCAGCCATGCCCTTGAGACTATGAGCCGCCCTAAACATATCATCCACGGTGTCCTTGTCACCGGGGTTTTTTTCAAAACTAAGAAGATCCTCGTTCAATGATTGTAGATAATCACGAGCCTCTGCAGCAAACACTTCCCTGAACGAACTAATGTCCATGAACTTCCCCCTTTACAGCAACTTGTGTACTAACTTATGCTCACAATCCGGTCCTGCGGTGTAGCAATTTCTGTGATTCGGACACCAAACTGCTCTCCGACTACCACCACTTCACCACGGGCAATGAGCGTTTCGTTGGCAAATAGTTCAATGGGTTCTCCATGGAGCGAATCCAATTCCATGATATGCCCGGGCCCTAAGCGCAAGATATTATCAATGGACATTCTTGTTCGGCCCAAGATAGCCCGCACCTGTACCGGAATACCCTTTATGAGATCGACATTGATGTTCCCCAGATCATAACCGACCTGCGGGACATCCTGAGCCGGCGCAGACGTTAACGGCGGAATCACGGTTTGCATCGGCTGCGCTCTGAGATCTACCCATTCTTTAGGTGAAGCACTCACGTCTACCTCGACTTCGTCCAACTCTGGTTCAGGTTCTGGTTCTGGTTCGGGCATCAGGCTCGCGACCATATCTTTGGCAAAATCCGCCTTAATGATCTGTAGGAGTGTACTGTCCACCAAATCCGCGATCTCCATGCGAAAAGATGTCACGATGGTCTCTTCCGCTGGCAAACTTTCGTCTGTTAGCTGTTCTTGGGCCAAATCCCGACGGGTGGTGGCTGGTGGTGAAATATCAATTGCGCGTCTGAAGAGCTCAGACATAGCAGTCGAAGCGGACCCCATCATCATGTTCATTGCTTCTGTCACAGCACTAAGATAGAGATCGTCAAGTTCAGCTGGCAAATTGGTACCATCTTCACCCATCATCAAGTTTCCGATGACCAGAGCATCATGTTCACGAATAACTAGGAGGTTATCGCCCTCAAGTCCCATTTGATATTCGACCTTGACAACGATGCAAGGTTCGGGATACGATTCCCTAATCCTGGCAGGGCTACTCATGAATATCTGGGGCACTGTGATTTGAACTTTACGATTAACCAAAGTGCTCAAGGCTGTAGCAGCGGAACCCATGGATATGTTCCCGATTTCTGCTAAGGCATCTTGCTCAAGCGGAGTTAGAAAGGCATCGATATCTAGGTAGTCACTAGACGTTTCCCCTTGGTTTAGATGGTCGTTTAAAAGAGCATCGAGCTCCTCTTGTGTCATCACGCCGTCACTCATCGTCTAGCCCCCCTTCATCATCTGTCTCGCAAATGTTCGTAACGACCACGCCTATTCGCGATCCCAATCGCCCAGGTGTACCCTTAAACTTCGTCATGGAGCCGATCTTAATGTCCAATGTCTCGCTCTTCTTGGTGTTCAGAGGAATCACGTCACCTGGCGCTAATCCCAATAAATCCTGCACGGTTACGGTCGTCTTACCTAGTTCGACCTCAACAGGAACAATAGCAGAGCGTACTTTTTCTTTGAGGAGTTCAACTCGGAGCGGATCAGGTCTGTGCAGCGATTCGAACATACGAATATGGGTGAGGTTCTTAATAATCGGTTCTAAGGTGCCGTGGGGCAGACAAATGCTGATCATGTCACTCATGTCATTGAGAGAAAAGCGCATAGTAACAAGGGCAACAGCGTCACGATCAGAGGCGACTTGTAGAAACTGGGGATTGCTCTCCATATATTCCAACTCGAACCTAAGCTCCGCTACCTCTTGCCAGGCATCCCCAAGCAAGGAGGAAAACACGTTCAAGACCTGGCGCTTTAGTACAGCGGTCTCAATGTCCGTGAGTCCTCTAGAACGTCCCATAGGAGTACCCTCGCCACCACACAATCGATCATGCAATAAGAACGCTATATCCGGTGTTAACTGCATGATCACATAACCCTCTAAAGGTGGCACGCGCAATACACTAAGGACTGAAGGATTCGGTAAGGAACGCACAAAATCTCCAAAGAGAATCTGCTCAATGGAGTGGACTCGCACCTCTACTTTATTGCGAAGCTTGGCGGACATGTAGCCCGAATACGTTCGGCAGAACTGCTCGTGAATTCTGTGCAGAGCCCTGATATGTTCTTTGGCAAACTTGTTCGGTCTACTAAAGTCGTAAATAGGCTCTTCTTCGTCAACAATGGGCTCAAGGTCAAGATCCGGTTCAGAGGCTGCTCGTATCAGCAGATCAATCTCTTCCTGGGACAAAATATCATGCAATACATCCACCTCCTCTTCGCCCAACAATCATTTCAATCCTATAATCGGCAGGAATCGTCAAATCCTTGAGTATAGTCCCTATTCTGCCTCGGGCAAATCTTCGTCTGACATCGTCTGCAACTGAATATGCTCTTCGCTCGTTAGGATCTTGTCCACCTCTAAAAGAATCAGCAAGCGATCCTGAAGTTTGCCAACGCCGGCTAAGTAGTGAGCCTTCAGCCCTGCGATATTACTCGGAGGAGGTTCAATAGCATCCTCACTCAGACGTAAGGTTTCGGTCACCGAATCTACGATGAAACCTACCATGCTACCATTAACTTCCAACATAATAATGCGACTATCTTGGGTATTCTCTTGAGCCTCAAGACCGAAGCGTTTTCGCAAGGAGATTACGGGAATAACCTCACCTCGGAGATTTGTAACACCTTCGATGTAATCGGCAACATGAGGAAGACGCGTAATATGGCCAACCTTGACAATTTCCCGCACATCGGTTATTTCTACTCCGAATTCTTCATTATGAAGCCGGAACGCAACTAGCTGTTTCTCTTTCACAACGACTCCTCCTTAAAAGGCTATTGCAGACGCGGTGGAACATCTCGCAAAACCCATGATTAACCTATTTCGCCGTTATGAAGACTTTTCCTTCCTGTCCCACCAAGAATTGCAAAAAGCCCGGGCTCCGGGCTTTTCTTATTCATGGGGTTTTCGCAACAGGGCTAAGATGCTGCTAAAAACAATGGAGGCGGCTAAGCCCAAACCAGTGATTTCAAAGGCCCCGGTGAACAACCCCTCCCATCCAAGCCTTTCTAACTCTGAGAGCATGCCCTTGGTGATTGAGCTACCGAAGCCCAAGACCGGGACCAAAGCTCCCGCCCCAGCAAAGTCCTGGAAGGGCTCATAGATGCCGATCCCGCTTAGGACAGCTCCTAGACAAACGAATCCGACTAGCAAGTGCGCATTGCTACATTTGGTGGTATCGATGATCAACTGCCCAATTGCACAAATCGCTCCACCAACCAAAAACGCGATAACGTATTCCAATCAACTTCCTCCTTAAGCCTCAAGGGCAATGGCATGGGCAACACAGGGGATTGACTCTCCCTGCAACACCGTAAGTGGGCTTAGTAAGGCGCCAGTCGCCACGATCAAGACTCGTCGTGCCTTGGCGGATTTCAGCAAATTGAGAACATAACCGAGGGTCATCACGGCTATGCAGGCCGCTCCACTACCTCCTGCTCCTGCCTTTTGACCCTCACTATAGATTTGGCTGCCTCCGTCTTGTAGACGGTCTAGTCCGGCATAATCCTCTTGGGCGAAGAGAAGCCTAAGCATCTTTCTACCTTGCTTACCTAAGTCTCCGGTTAAGACCACATCATAGTCTTCTAAGCTGCGGCTTGTATCGTTCAAGTGCTGCTTGATTGTGGAGAAGGCTGCAGGCGCCATGGCGCTACCCATGTCCTGGGCATCCTTTAGACCCATATCTACAACGGTGCCAAAGGTGGCATGCGTAACTTGGGGGCCTTCGTGGTCAAAGCCCAAGAGTGCGACGCCTGCCCCGGTCACGGTATGTTGATTACTGGCGATATGCTGAACGTTTAGTTCAATGGGGTAGCGGTACTGACGTTCCGCTGTTTGGTAATGACTTGCGGTCCCTACAAGCACCTGAGCAGCAAAATCCCCCTCTAGTAAAACGGAGGCCAGGCCAAGTCCCTGCGCAAAGGTGGAACAGGCTCCATAGATACCGAGAAAAGGCATACCATAGGTGCTTGCGGCAAAGGTGGATGAGGTGATCTGGTTCAGAAGATCCCCTGCCAAGAAAAAGTTAACATCCTCAGCTTTGGTATTTCTTTGTCGCAGGGTCTTTTCAATGGCCATTTCTAGGATGAGCCGTTCTGTTTTTTCTGGGGTTTTCTGTTCTAGAACGTCATCGGGAAGAATCTCATCAAAGTCTAGAGCATGGGGGCCTTTGCCCTCTATGGGACCAACGATCGTATAAGAACTATGTAGCCTAGGCCGTTTACTGAAGGTTAACGTCTGGAGACCAAGGCGGTTGCTCAACGAAGATACCTCCTTTGCATCTTGCACAGCATGAAGATCATCGCTCAAAACAGTTTGAGGACGAGCGCCTTAACTAGCGTCACTATGAAACCTGATAGAATCCCGTAAACAATGACTGGACCCGCAATAATGAACATCTTGGCTCCCATTCCAAGCAGGAGCCCTTCACGGCGAAACTCCATAGCTGCAGATGTAACCGTATTCGCGAACCCGGTGATAGGTACTGCTGCGCCTGCTCCGCCTTTCTCTGCGATTTCATCGTAGACGCCAAAGGCAGTCAGAATCGTCCCGATCAGGATCATAACAGCTAGTGTTACGGCAGATGCTTCCGCCTTGGTGTTTTCGGTCCGCCCTGCAATGTTTAGCACCACTTGTCCGAGGGTACAGATGAGTCCCCCGACCAGAAAAGCCCACAACATGTTCTTAAGTAAAGGACGGGGCGGACTGTTGTCCTGGACTAGTTTTTGATACTCCTTGGGTTTCACCTCGCGTCACTACTCCTTCCGTCAAGCACTCTTAGTATGCTAAGACGGTCTTAAACTATGCAAAAAAACGGAGCACCCACCTTGAAGGGTACCCCGTCTCATATCGATTCCTGCTGTTCTGTCTAGTTGCCAAACATCGCTATGGCACCAATAATGGCACCAATTGCACCCAAGGCGATACCTACGGTAGCCAAGGTCTTCGCAGATTTCACGTTCTCGTCGGCCGTTAGCCTATACTCAGAAAAATCCTCTTCAAGGGTCTTGATTTGCCGTTCTAGACGCTGCTCTCGAATCAGTGCTGCGTTGATCTGAGCGTTTACATCCGTAGCTAGTTCTGTCTTCACAACATCAAGGCCAGAGGTATCTTCGCGCAAAACAATGATATCCGCTCTGGCCTGTTCGAGCTCCGCGGCCAGATCCGCACGGTTCTGCGTCTCCCTTTGTAGCAGGACTGCCACATTTTGCAGATCCTTCTCGAGCTGTTGATTTGTTAAGCGCAGAGCCTCTAGTTCACTCGTCACCTGACTATCCGATGCTTGTAGACTGGCAAAAACTGCACCCTTCTCTCCAGCCCAGTTCTCCAAGCCATTTATGGCTTCAGCCTGGAGCAGGAGCTCTTTCTCCAACTGAACGACGGCACCGATCAATTCGGCCATACGCAACTCGTTTTCTGCGATGCGTTCCTCGTTTTCAGCAAGACGCCCTACATTTTCTGTGACGCCCACCCTTTGATCATCCATGGCCAGCTGCACGCTGACAACGCCGGCCTGTACTTCAGCTAAGCCATTTTGCAGGGCTACGGTGTTATTACGGATATCGGTTACTTGGTCCTCTAAAGCAACCTGCGCACTCACAACTCTGGTTACTCGTTCTTCGGCCACAAGGGCGTTTTCGTCCACTTTCTTTACATCATCTCGCAAACTTTGCTGATCTGCATACCAAGTAGCGAGATCTTCTTCAAAGCGCAGTCGTAGGTCACTGGCTTCCAGTAAGTCACCGGACGTCCCCCGCACCCGCGAAACCTCTATGTCTTCTAATAGGCGGTTAATCACATTCGCCAGGGCATAGCGATCGACGGCCCGTGTACCTTGAAATGTACCATCCTCAAATACGGTTAAGTACCCCCTGGTAACAGCGCTGTTTACTGCATGGTAGGCCCAGTGATCTGTAGGAACATCCGTTACGTTGGCCGAAGCCGCCATAGGCAGGACCGCAGTCAGGAACAGTACAGCCACCAAGCCAAAGACAATTTTGCTCTTTTTCATTTGATAAGCCTCCTCACGGTTATGGTTGAATGATAATGTCATTATGTTCAATCACTAGAGACGGTGCCTCTAGGATTCCTTGTTTGGTAGCCACTCGAACATCGTCGAGCTTGACTGTGGCCAGTCCCGCCGTCTTCGCCCGAAAGTGTATTGTCATTACGGTACCATAGGACAGTCGTAGTTCACTACCTGACTCTCGGTGGGCCTTAAGACCGAGCACCTCTCCCGTGGCATTGGAGACGCTTGGCATCTGCCAGGAAACGCCGTTCGCAAACAGTGTTCCTCTGGAAATATCGAGGGTCCTGCCAACGATCTCGAGACGTTCGGGGTCAAAGGACAAATCGAGTTCTACTCCAGAAAAATCATGGATATTTGTCGCCCAAATCGGAAGTGAGAAGTTCTCTCCCGCCTTGACGAGTGCACCTCTTGCCACCTGAGGCTCTCCCACCCAGACCTTGGATTTTAGCTCGGGAACAATGATGAACATATTCTCCACCTTTTGCTGCCCACGCTCGTCTACGCTGCGGAGGGAATAAGGCAAGGGACCGGAAAACCCGTCTTTCGGTTTCAATAGCCATTTAAACGCCACTTCTTTGCCTGGTTCAATGGTACCAGGGAATCTTTTGGCATTCTGTCCTGTCACTAATTCTAGCCCAAGGGGGTGAAGAATCTCAAAGGTGCCCCCAAAAAACTGGGTGCCGCCGTCGTTGCGAACCACAGCTTTTGCCTCAAACACGGCTGGCTCGTAACGTTCATTCGTAATCCCGAGGCCCGGTGGTCCGCTAAAGAGAACCTGGAGCTTGGCGGGGCTAAGAACCTGCACATTTCTCCGCACTCGATTCGGTTCACTGTTTTGAGCGGTTACTTCCACTTCGTAGGTGAAGACACCGTCTGTGATGCTGCGTACTCCTACTTGCCAACCCGTTTGCTTAGTTTCACCCACCTCTAGGTCATTCAACTGTATCTTAGCCTGTGAGCCTACTAATTGCAGTCCTGGGGGTAGTTTCAACTCGGCAACTACATTAAGGGCATCGCCTTGACCATCATTCTGCACATAGGCAATAACGGAAAATGTTTGGAATCCTTCAGGATCCGATGTGATTTCAGCCGGTGAAGTGACCCCCACAATGATTTCACCAGGGGCAATGGTCACGCCTCCCAATCCATAATAAGAAACAAAGCTCCTAGCCTCTCCAGGTTCTAGAGCGACTTGATCCCAGAACAAGGCAATGGCGCTGTCGAGTTCAAACTCACCGATACGCTGGAAGTCTCTGCCTGGAGTAAAATCGAAGTTCCAAGAATTATCGGCAAGGCTTCCCCAATTCGTAAAGTAGACGCGATCCGGGTTTGTAACCCCGGGTCCTGTCAGCGTTCCCTGGGACATCACCTGTGGGTTTGCCAAGGAGTCAAAAGCTTGCCAAAAATGGGGCATATTGTGTCCGTAGTAGACACTATCGGTCGTAATTCCCCGGTCATCGACCCGAAAAGGAGCACCATCATTAGCCCCTAGCATGGTATCTAGCATCAGCCGCACTCCCACCATGTGCGAAATCGAGTCAAGATTCTCCACATGGTATTCAACCTGGGCCGTGTCCATAAGGCCCGTCGTACTACTCCTCGTGAGGCTGAGGATTTGCCAAACCTCAATGGGGCCCATCCTCCAGGCGCTCTCGATTTTGCCGTCCACAATCGTAGGAGGCTGAATCATCTCACCATAAAGTGCGCTAGAACCGGCTCGTCGATCCGTTTGGCCACCAAAGACCCAATTCTGATTACCGATGCGAATTGTCGTGTACGATGTCCAAGGATCGTCTCCGCCGTAAATCAAGTGCTGATTTTGATCCGTATTTCGATCAGGGTCTCCGCCGGTCGTACCGACCGAAAAGCGTCCAGTATTGGTCTCTCCAGCATTGACAACAATCCGAATGTACTCATTGTCGATCTGCACCTTCGGGACTGCGTTCAATGCGGTCGCCACAAGAGAAACTGAAAGTGTTAGGACTAGTACTCCGATCAAAGTAAGTAAAAACTTCCGTTGCATCTGCGCTCTTCCCCCCTCTATGGTGCGTTCAACCAACGAACCTCTCCGTACTCAACGTTGGAAACGAATCGATTATCTTCTCTGCTAAAGACCACAATGACTTGCATGGCATAGTCATAAGGCTGGCTCGCAAAGGTCCATAACTTTTCAATATATCGTACGGCCTGAAAGTCAAGGCGTTCGTCGCCGGAAGACTTCTCCAAGCCTACATGTTGTAGTTCTCCAGAGGCAGATACTTCAATGGCAATAAATACTACTCCTTCAACCCCATCATGTTCGGCATTCTTAGGATACATGGGCACACCACCGCCGCCATGGAGCTCGCGTCCACTTGCCGGTGGTGGAGGTGGGGGCGGCGCTGTTTCGGCCGTTCCTTCGCCGGGTTCGGCAATCCCTGCCTCGTCACTAGATCCTGCTGCCGCTGTTCCAGACCCACTTGTAGATTGGCTTTGGGGTCTCGGCTCAGGGTCCGGGCGAGCTTCCACTGGTGGCTGGACAACTTCTCGAGCTTCGGCTTCCACGACCACTTCTGGTCCTTCCGGACTCGTGATTAGTTCTCCTCGGCCGGCTGGCTCAGGAACCTCTGGCGCCTCGGGCACAACAGCTTCAAGCTCTGGTTCTGGCTCTGGTTCTGGTTCTGGTTGCGCTGGACGCGCTTGCTCAACCTGGGGTTCTGGCGTCTCAGGCACCTCTGGTTGGGCAACAGCTTGTTCTTCGGGCTGCTGCTCTGGTTGGGGCCGTGGCTCAGTCACTCGCGGAACCGTAGTCTGGGAGAGACGATCAGTCACAGGAGATGGCCTCGGGTTAACAGATGTTTCGACATGCATAACTTGAATAACCCCTCCTCCTGCTAATCCAGGCGTGTCAACCTCAAGGAGGGTACCCAAATCGGGTAGCGCGAAAAATAGTACTGCGTGGAGGACGACTGAAATCAGGATGAACCGGTTTAGTCGCGACTCTTCACCAAAGGGGTTTTGCACCTCTCTCCCCTCCTTCCCTTACGTTCCTTGTTCAACTGCCAAACCTAAACGATAACCACCGACTCCACGCAGATGATCTAAGGCCCTTACTACATGCTCATAGCGAACTTCCTTGTCGGCCTTTACAATCACAAACACGTCTGGGTTAACCCGCACTCTTTCGATGAAGTGCTGTTCCAACTCGGCGCCGGAGACCTGCCGCCCGGCCACATAGAACACACCAGACTTGTCCACCAGGACTTCAAGGCTCGTACTGGTTTGGGCAGTTCCAGTAACTGCCCTCGGCAGTTCGACGTCTAATCCCATTGGCTCCGTCTTGATGGTAGAAAAAACCATAAAAAAGACCAGGAGGAAAAACATCACGTCAATAAGGGGCGTTATCTCCGGACTGCTACGCCTCTTTCTCGTGGTTTGAAAATCCATTATACGTCACTCCCTGTATCTAAGACGTTCAGGAGCTCTGTGGATTTTTTGTTCATATCGGCTACTTGGTTGGTTACGATGGTACCAAGGTAGGCGGAAAGAGCCATCGTGGGAACCGCTACAATTAGGCCTGCTGCAGTCGTAATCAACGCTTCGGCAATCCCGATACTAAGGGCGGAAGCCTGTGTTATGCCTTCCATGGCACCCATGACATTAAAACTGCCGATAATCCCAGTTACAGTGCCTAAAATTCCAAGTAATGGTGAGATTGTCACAATAAGGTCCAAAGTACCAAGACGCCGTTCCATTTTATGGATCTCGTCGTGGCCGACGACAGACATATGCTCCTTGATTTCGTCGCGTCGTTGGTCATAATGGGCAATTCCTGCTGCAAACACCGAGGCCACTGGCCCCCGAGCTTTTTTGGCAATTTGCATTGCTTCGAGCACTTTTCCTTGGCCAAGGGATAATTTAATATCCTCCAAGAGGTCATCTGTATCAATTCTTAAGCGCAGTAAGTACCATAATCTTTCAATCCCAATCGCCACAGAAAAAACAGAGCATAAAAGCAATGGAATCATTACTGGACCACCAAGTTCGAAAATTCTGAGCATACAATACCCCTCCGTTTACTTTCTAAAAGAAATGCATTCTGTAGTGTTCGACATCACCTAAGAAAATCCTTGTTTCCGCTTATAACATTCGCTTTAGGATGCTGCTTATGGGGGATAGTCTAAAGAACCGCGAAATCGCGGTTCTTTAGACTATACAGCCCGGGGGTGACGATCCTTCAAGAACTTAGCCTGATCGATCGCCATCAAAAAGATCTTTTCCTCAGTATTCCACTCTGTTAGGCGCTGCAAACGCCCTACCTTCCTAAAACCAGCTTTTTCATAACAATGCAATGCATTTGCATTGCAGGCTTGAACGCGCAAATACACACGGTTCAAGTTCATAGTACGAAAAGCCTGTTCTAAGAGGGTGGTTACGGCATCGGTCCCGTAACCTTGATTGCGCATGTTTGAGTCTACGATTTCAATTTTCAGTTCAGCCTCTCCACTGCGCCAGGCGATGTGATCGAGCTCAATCTCGCCGATGCGCTCGCCGCCTCGGAGAATATGGTAATGCACTCTGTAGCGATTGGGCCTGACTAACTCTAAAGCTATCTTGCCCCCCATTAGTTGCGACATCTGCCCACTCCTCAAGTTCCGAATTAGCTTAGCGACTTCTACTTACGGTTCTAGGAGATTCTACTCAAGATATTCGGGCAAAGCGCAGGATAACCTGCAGGAAAAAACCGGCAGCCTAGGGGCCTTCTGGCCCGTCATTTCCACCTTGAGGCTGCAAGGTCCTCAAACCACTGCCAGGGAATAGTATAGGAGCCGATGTAAACCTGGTCCTTACCACCAGGCCCGTGACAGTCTGAACCCCCGCTTGGGAGAAGTCTAAGATCCTCTGCCAACTGCCTGAAGTACTTCGTCTGCTCCTTGGTGTGACTATGATGAACGACCTCCATACCTATCAGTCCCGCCCGAATCAAGACTGGCAAAATCGTCAAATCGCCAAGTAAACCGGGGTGAGCCAAGACAGGAACGCCTCCCGACTCTAGAATCAACTGGACAGCTCCTTCTAAGCTTAGTTTCTGACGACTTACGTAGGCAGGTTGTCCTTGTCCTAGATACCGATCAAATGCCTCTTGCTTCGACCTTACGATTCCTTTTTCCAGCATGGCAGAGGCTATATGGCCGCGGCTCAGTACACCTTCCTTGGCGAATCTTGCAATATCAGCACGTGTAATGGACACGTCTACTTCAGCTAAACGCCTTAGCATCGTGTCGACGCGGGCGAGGCGCTCTTGCCTAAACTCTATAAGTTTGTTCTGCAAAGGCTCATCATCGGGGTCGATCCACAGGCCTAGGATATGGACCTCTCCGCCTTCATCTGTCGATGCACTCAGTTCAATGCCAGGAACCACCTGAAGATCAGGCGGCGCTGATCGCTGTGCGTCTCCGATTCCAGCAGTGGTATCATGGTCGCAAATAGCGATGGCCGAGAGGCCCTTTAGTCGAGCCTCCCTCACTAGCTGCTCCGGCGTCCATGTACCATCGGATTCGGTTGTGTGTAAGTGTAAATCGGCTAACAAATCACACCTCAATTCTACAACTCATGCCGCAATTGGCGCATGATTTGAGCTTCCTTGCGGGAAATCTGTGCCTGGGAGATGCCCAAATGCCTGGCGACCTCGCTCTGGCTCTTCTCCGCGTAATAACGAAGCAGGACAATGGTCCGTTCTTCCTGCGATAGCTTCTGGAGAGCTTGCTTCAACATGAAGCCTTCATGGCCACCACTCGTGGCTACCAGCTCTTGAAACTCAGGTGCCCCTTCATCACCGGGGGCGATACGGGCCTGCAAGGAGTAGACCGGAGAAACCGCGTCAAAGGCATACACCACATCTTCTGGGTCTACTTCTAAGTGAGCGGCAATTTCCGAAATGGTGGGGTTACGCCCGAGAGTTTGCCCGAGCTCGTCCTTGGCCTGCAGGGCATCAGAAGCAAGTTTCTTAGTGGATCTACCCACCTGTAGGGTGGAGGTACGCCTAAGATGCTGCTTGATTTCGCCCATAATCTTTGGAACGGCATAGGTGGAGAATCGCACATCAAAGGCCAGATCAAAATCTTTGATGGCCTTGAGCAGGCCTAATGACCCGATCTGCAGGAGATCATCATACTCTAAGCCACGATCCACAAAGCGCCTAGCAATACTGTGAACGAGGGGAAGATTCGCTTCTACCAGCTCGCTACGGGCCTGGGCATTCCCTGCTTGGGACTGGGAAATTAAGTGCCGAATCTGTTCCATTTCCATGGTAGTCGTCCCTAACTCTCTAATTCTCTGACCCGTTTGATCATGGTGATCTTCGTTCCTCGCTCAAGCTCTGAGGCGACCATGACCTCATCCATATATTCGTGCATAAAGGTAAAACCTAGGCCCATCCGTTCCTCAGGGATACTCGTATACCCTACTTCTTGTGCAGCCTCAATATCTGCAATACCCTTGCCAAAATCCTCCACAACAATGCGCAGTTCGGATCCATGGTAGGAGACCTCCATAATAACTAAGCCTTCTTGTAAAGCATAACCATGAATAACCGAGTTAGACACAGCTTCGGAGACGGCCACTTTGATGTCTTCCAGTTCATCTAGTGTCCAGTCTAACTGACTGGCGAAGAGGGCTACGGCCGTACGGGCAAAGGCTACATTCCGGGTATCACTGGGGATCTCTAGTTTAATCCAGTTTTTACTTGTCATCAAGGTCGCCTCCTTAGATCCGCTCTATAACATCTGCAGTGGAACTGGCAAATTCCGATATCTTCTGAAAACCCGACATCTGAAGGATGCGCTTGATTTGCGGATTGGCTTCCACAAAAAAGAGGCGACCTCCACGTTCCTGTAACTCCCGATATCTTCCAAGGATTACACCCAAACCTGAGCTGTCAACAAAGGAAAGACCCTTGACATCTATGATCAAGTTCGTGATGTCCAAATGGGCTTCAAAGAGCCTGGTAAGCTTTTCTTTAAACTCTGGCGATGTATGTAGGTCTAGCTCACCACGTAGAGTAACGATAAGTGCTTGTCCTTCCAGTTCAAACGTATACTGCACAGGCTTCCCCCCTTATCAGTTTATAGAGTTTTTCGAGGAAAACCTGAGTTTACCTGCTAAAAAAAGGAATTAAAAGATCGCCTGTGCGATTGCTTGCCCAAGACGCAGGACTAGCGAAGGCAGACTGAGTTTTTTCACAGTCTGGCTCACGGTCAAAGAACTCGCTCCGACCACGTCTTCTCCATAATAGGCCGTGATCTTTCCCACTGTTTGGCCCTTCTCAACCGGAAGAACCCCATCTCCCTCCAGGGAGATGATCATGGTCAAGTCGAGCTCCTTGCCGCGCTCCACCGTCACGTAAAAATCGGCAGGCAGTACCACGTCAACCACACGCGGTGCACCCGTTGGACTTTGCAACGTGCTGACAACTTCATTTTGGCCGTAGAGCCGTAGCCTCTGGTACTTGCGAAAGCCATGGTCCAGGAGTGCTCTGGCTGCACTTTCCCTCTCTTCCTCATTCTTGTGCCCCAGTGTGACCGCAATCAAGCGGAAATCCTCTCTGTCCGCTGTCGCCGCAATACAATAGCCCGCCTCAGTGGTAAAGCCGGTCTTCATGCCGTCGACGCCGTAATAACGGCGGAGAAGCTTGTTTCCGTTCCAGAGCACGGGGATTTTCGTTGTATCTGCTCGCATCGTATGCTCATAGGTGGATACGAAGTCCATGAGACGCGAAACGCCCAGAGCATGCTGCACTAGAATGGCAACATCACGGGCGCTCATGACATTAGAGCCTTGATCCTCGGGGAGACCGGTACAGTTGCGAAACGAAGTAGTCAAGAGTCCAAGCTCCGCCCCTCGGGCGTTCATCTGTTCTACAAAGCTTGTCTCCGAGCCCGCCAAAAACTCGGCTACAGCCACAGCAGCGTCATTAGCGGAGCCCACAGCTATGGCATAGATCAACTCGCCTAAAGTCAGCTGCTCGCCGGCTTCTAACCAGATCCGTGAACCTCTCTTACTAGCTGCAAAGGGACTGGCCGTGACCAAGTCTTCAAGATACACCTCGCCGCGCTCCACAGCCTCCAAGACAAGTACAAGGGTCATCACTTTGGAGATGCTGGCCACCGGGAGTGCTTCTTCGGCGTTGTCTTCTAAGAAGACACGTCCACTATATGGATCCATCAAGTAATAGGCTTTACTACCGATCTCTAAAGCTGTGGCTTCTCCGCCTAAGACACAGAAGCACAAAATGAGAACCATCACCCATCGAAGCACGTTTACATTCACCGTCTACCACCCCCACTACCATAGATATGGGGACTGGCGACCCTTTATAACTCCTGAGCAGTGATTTTCTGATAAATCAATGGCGGTACCAAGGGCCGTGTCTCGCCGATCTGAAACGCCTGCACCGCTTGGAAGGAAGCCCTGTTAAGTTTCTGTTCATGATTGGCGAAAAGCTGGGCCAAGACCGCCCCTTCTTCAACATAATCTCCCAACTCAGTTCGGAGTTCGATCCCCACAGCAAGG
This sequence comes from uncultured Clostridiaceae bacterium, assembly GCA_964485345.1. Lineage (GTDB taxonomy): Bacteria > Bacillota > Limnochordia > Darwinibacteriales > Darwinibacteriaceae > UBA5420. The sequence goes on along the minus strand of CAZAJB010000002.1, from coordinate 42,281 downwards.
TCGATGATTGTGTCTTTATTCTCCCGTCCTGCTCCAAGTTCCATGGCAGCTACGCCAATGGCCAGAGGGTCTATGCCTTGCACATAGCCGCTTCTAGGAGCTCGGATGTACTGCGTATAGCTCGCTTGGGGCAATAAGCTCAAGTCTTCCACGACTCTTGCGTCGCCCCCTTGGGCTTCAATTAGCTCCTGGAATTTGCGCAAAGCATGCTGATCCCGCAGGCTCTGTTCTAGATTCTTGCGCGCTTCACTTCGAGAGTGAGCAGCCCCAGCCAGAAGCAGCATCTCAGTGGACAGTTCGATACATAGCTCAGTCAGGCGTTCATGTCCCTCGCCCCGCAAAGTGAGAATTGCCTCTTTAACTTCCAGTGCATTGCCGATGGCCCGACCTAGGGGTTGGTTCATATCGGTGACCAGGGCCACAGTATCGCGCCCGGCCAGTTGTCCGATTTGCACCATGGTCCTCGCCAACTGCACCGCATCCTCTTCCGTTTTCATAAAGGCTCCAGTTCCCACCTTAACATCAAGGACAAAACCATCGGCACCGGCAGCGATTTTTTTGCTCATAATGGAGGAGGCGATCAAAGGAATCGACTCCACCGTCGCCGTCACATCGCGCAGGGCATACAAGAGTTTATCAGCCGGGGCTAACTGGCCTGTTTGACCAACCAAGCTAAGCCCAATCTGATTGACCTGAGCGACGAAGTCAGCTGGGCTCAGGTTCACCTGAAAGCCGGGAATGCTCTCGAGTTTATCCACGGTACCGCCTGTATGTCCTAAACCACGTCCGGACATCTTGGCCACAGGAACACCTAGACTTGCCACAAGGGGCGCCACAACTAACGTAGTCGTATCGCCCACACCACCGGTGGAATGCTTATCAACTTTTACTCCGCGAATGCCACGTAAATCTAGAGTATCACCAGAATGGGCCATGATCAACGCCAGATCCGTGATCTCTTCGGGCTCCATACCCCGAAAAAACACAGCCATATTCCATGCCGCCATCTGATAATCAGGGATTTCCCCAGCGACGTAACCTGTCATCAAGAACTCTAGTTCCGTTCGGGATAAACGTTCACCATTGCGTTTTTTTCGTATTAGATCAACAGCATGCATGCCCCCACCCCCGCATTTAATTCCTAACCTGCGTTAAAAAACTAATACCAATCGTCTCGTATTCTAGAGCGAAGAATTCTGCAATTGTCTTTGCCACATCGGAAAAACTGCGGCGAGTTCCAAGATCTACGCCTTCAACTCTCGGACCGGCAACCAGAAGCGGCACATACTCCCGGGTGTGATCCGTCCCAGGAAAGGTAGGGTCACAACCATGGTCAGCCACAATGATCAAAAGATCATCTTGGCCAAGCCTCTCTAGAACCTCTGGCAAACGCTGATCGAATTGCTCCAAACCTCTGCCGTAACCTTCAGCATCGTTGCGATGACCCCAGATCATGTCAAAATCCACCAGGTTTGCAAAGATCAGGCAGCTCTCTTGCTTCACCCTAAGAAGCTCCACAACTCCATCAAGAACCTCTTTGTTGCTCTTGGCAGTAAAGGATGCGGAGATGCCGCGACCGGCAAAAATGTCCGAAATCTTGCCTACACCATAAACAGGAATGCTGTTTTCAGTCAGGGTGTCCAAAATCGTTGGTTTAAAGGGGGGTAGGCTATAATCCTTGCGATTTGGAGTGCGCTTGAGCGAGCCTACCTCGCCAGTGAAGGGTCTGGCAATGACCCTGCCCACAGCATGATCACCTTGGAGGAGATCTCTGGCCATCTCGCACCAAGCGTAAAGCTGCGTTAGGGGTACTATATCTTCATGGGCTGCGATCTGAAAAACACTGTCGGCAGACGTATAGACTATGGGGAAACCAGTCTTGATGTGTTCTGCTCCTAGTTCTTCAATAATCGCCGTACCTGAAGCAGGGTAATTACCCAGGGTTTTCCGGCCAATCTTCTCTTCAAAGGCTACAAGAATTTCCGCTGGAAAACCATCCGCATAGGTTGGAAAAGGCGCTTCCAGGTTTAGGCCCGCTATTTCCCAATGACCTGTAGTGGTATCCTTCCCCTTCGATACCTGTGCCATCTTGCCCCAGGCACCTTGGGGCGTTTCTAGGGGCGCTACTCCCTCAACTGGAATAATGTTACCAAGGCCAAGCACCTTGGCGTTGGGCATCTGGAGTCCTCCCACGGCTTTAGCCACGTGCCCTAAGGTATTGCTTCCTTCATCACCATAAAGATGGGCGTCGGGCAATGCACCAACACCTACACTATCCAGCACTAAGATAGCAATCCGCTTCATTTTTCGTCCTCCTTCACCGCTCTTGGATGCGTCCTGACATAGACGTCTCGCAAGTGGCCCTTATCCAAATGGGTGTATATCTGCGTAGTAGTTAAATCGGCATGCCCGAGCATTTCCTGAACCGATCGTAAATCAGCCCCATGCCGCAAGAGATGGGTGGCAAAGGAATGCCGCAGCATGTGGGGGGAGATCTCTTGTTCGATTCCAGCCTCTTTTGCCCAGCCTTTGAGGATTTTCCAGAAACCCTGCCTTGTGAGGCGATTCCCACGAGCATTTACAAAGAGAGCGCGCTCCCTGTGATTGGTGACCAGGCGCCCTCTGGCAAACTGGAGATAATCCGACGCAGCTCTAAGGCCATGGCTTCCCAAAGGAATGATGCGTTCTTTGTTGCCCTTGCCCAGACAGCGGACAAATCCTAGTTCATCAAGGTCTCCCACATCCAAGCCCACGAGTTCTGATACCCTTAGGCCACAGCCATACAAGACCTCCAGCATGGCTCGATCGCGATAGCCCGACGGTTTGTCCAAGCGAGGCGCACCCAAAAGGGCAATAACCTCTTGCTCGCTCAGGACTCGAGGCAATGTCGCTGCCAATTTCGGCGCTGTCAGATAGGCACAGGGGTTATGCAAAACAACCTGCTCATCCACTAAGTAATCAAAAAAGCTCCGCAAGGCCGATACTTTACGAGCCCTTGAACGTGCCTTGATTGATGCTCTTTCCAGTTCCTTCAGATACAAAGCTATGTGCGGTGGTTTGACATCGTCAAGAGAGAGGGCTTCTTTCCCGAGGAATTCACGGAACTGGCGAAGGTCGCTAACGTAGGCTTGTACAGTATTAGCGGAAAGCCCTTTCTCAATACTGAGATACGAATAGTAATCATCAAAAACCTGGGACGACATCATGCCCAATCCCCCTTTTAGGTCAAAAATCCACTGCCAAAACGGGCAAGAATTGGTGTGAGATATGCTTCTATCAGGGCTGCTAAGACAAACAGGCCTCCGCTACATAGGGCCAAAAAAGTGGTGCTGGCAAACTGGCCATAGATGCCTTCCTTTGACAGACCAAGCAGTGTCTTCAGGGCCGTGGCAGAAAAGGACAAAGCTCCCCCAGCAACAATCAGTACTGCCGGGACAACAAGCAAGTTATGCGGTAAAATGCAGGTCGTTGAGAGGACCAAGCCTTGAACCATGGTCTCTTGAACTAAGAAACCAACTGTAAACCCCAAGACAAAACCTCTGACAAAGACGATGGCCAGGATCAAAGGCGCGCCTATGACTGTTAGTCCCAAGAGGAAGATTAGGCCAGCTGTCTTCACCACATTATCCATCAGAGTCCGGGAGAAAACGTCGCCCCTCGGCAGAACCTGACCATAGTCTTCACCTAAGGAGGTATAAACACCCGCTATATAACTGGCTAAGTCATCCTTTTGCACTGGTGAAAGCTTCTGCGTTGCCACGGCTCCAAAGCCTAACCCGAACGCAAATAGCAAAATGAGTGCCAAATACAGTGGAAGATGACGCAAAAAGTACTTACCTATCAACTCACCGAAGGCCCCGGCAATAAACATATTCTACACCTCACAAGCTCATGCATTTTCCTAACCCTATGCTTTGCTGAAGGAGAATATGTTATCCGAGATGACCTGTGGCATTCATGCAGACCACTTCCCAGGGGTGGTTTTGTCGATGTGCCTTAAAGACTACTTCGGAGACACCTGTGTTGCTCTGTCTGAGACAGGAGGATCCTTCTAGAGGCATACCAAGGAGGGAAGCAAGAATTAAGCGCAGAGCACCTCCGTGAGAAACAACGACGATGGTCTGCTGCTTTGAGTCGGAAGTAAGTTCCGCAAGGAAACTCTTAAAGCGCTCTACAACCTCACCCGGGAGTTCCCCTTGGGGGATCCTCGTAGTGAGGTGATGGACTCCCCTTCTCAGCCAAAGATCAGGATATTGCTCCCTCACCTCTTCCCGGGTTAATCCCTCCCAGACACCAAAGGACATCTCGCGCAAGCGTTGATCCACCACGGGTCTCAGTTGATGATGCTTGGCAATGCTTTCAGCCGTAAGCAAAGCCCGCTGCAGATCACTACTGTACACTGCATCAATGGGACGAGTACTTAGGAAGGTGGCGACTTGCTCCGCCTGGGTGACGCCTGCAGGAGACAGAGGACTATCCATTTGCCCTTGATAGCGCCTCTCTTTATTCCAGAGCGTCTCCCCGTGCCTAACTAGGATAATTGTCTTCTCACTCATTATATTTATTCCTTTCCAAACCCTATGTAGCCTTCGTTACCCTGCGGTGTTTTCCTCCTCCGCCTACTGCTTCGGAAATCCCATCTAGGGATACAGTATACAAGATCTTGATTTCTGTTCCTAGCCTTCGGATCAATTCACCAATGCTGCGAGAAGTCCCCTGGGGAGGAGCACAAAGGGGCACATGGGTTCGAAATACGCTTGTCCCAGACGATCACAACCGCGCCTTTGGTTATGTCTCCACTGCTTGCAGCAGGCGTAGACAGAATTGTGCGCTTGCTAGGACACCGTGGAAAAAAAGCGGGTCATCCGCTGGCCCCCGACCCATGGTGGAGAACTCAAGGCCAGCCTGAGAGAGGTTTGCATAGCTGTCTGCCGTCCCCTCCCAGCTGACGTGCTGGCCTAACTCTGCTGTATGATTTGGATCAGTAAAAAGCGTCAGGTAGTAATCTGGCATAGGTACATACACTGGGCCTTGTACTACCTTGGAAAGCACTGTGCGCGTATGGTGGCTAATGCCTTGGTGCCGCTCTCTAGAGTCTTTTTCGCTGAGGCGAGGAATGGCAACTGCTGCACCTCCTAATTGGAGAACGGCATTGAGAAAAACCCCTTGTTCTAGAGCCGTTGTTCCCCAGGTGGTCTCGGTGCCAACGACGCCGGGTCCCATGAGAACCACAGCCAGATCAGCTTTTGCCACATGTTTGGCGGCCAACAGCGCGCTATAGATGTTAACCGCCTCCAGATCACCTCCAAAGGCATGGCCAAAGGTGATGGTTTTATGGACTAAACCCCTGGTTTTCAGCGCGCTGACAACTCTACTAAAGCCTAAGGGTAATGCAGCTCCATCACTCATGAGATAGGCTAAGCGTCTGACCTGTCCTGCGTGATGGACTGTCCAAGCGAAAGGCGCTAACATACTATGAAGACTCCCCACCGCTACGGGTAAACCGTGCAAGGAATCTGCTCGCTCCATCACTTCGTGGTAGGGACTGTCTGGTTCTTCCACGGACAAAGTACGCCCCTGCAGCGGTGTGTAGCGAAGCTTCATGATATGTCCCATTTTAGAAAGACTACGTTCCCGCCCATGTACGGCGAGAACGTAGTGCCATCCTCCAGTACCGAGCTGGAGGAGTTCTGCAGTTGTGTTAAGCAAAACTCGATCACCAGGTTGGCAGACCCCTGTCAGGTCAGGGTAGTTCATGGCCCTAGAGCATGTAGAACCGACCTCAACCACAAGTTCCTGCCTACCTTGAAAATTGCGTACAGTGTGTACAACCCCCCATTGAACAGAACACTCCACACCAACAGCCTCCCCTAGGGATTTGCTATTGGTATGCCCGTCCTCGCTCCAAAGCTTGCATGTTCAAGGGAATCAAGTCGTGATGGCGTTCCGAAAGTACGTTTTTCAAAGCCTCTTCAACGCTTTCGGTCTTGACTACATTCGTGGCTTCAATCAGAGTCCCCAAAAGGACCATATTTGCGACCCTGGCATTGCCCAGTTCCTCAGCAATCTCATTGGCGGGAACAGCAATCACTCGAATGTCATCACGCTCCGATTTTTTGTCAATGAGCGACGAGTTGTAGATCAGAAGGCCATCCTTGCCCACCGTTGGTTCAAACCGATCGAAGGAGGGAGCATTCATGACAATGGCGGTGGTCGGTACCGTTACGAGGGGAGAACCAATCTCTTCCTCTGCGATCACAACGGAGCAGTTACAGGTTCCGCCGCGCTGTTCTGGTCCATAGGACGGAAACCACGAGACAGCTTTGTCTTCGAGCATGCCCGAATAGGTAATCATTTGACCAAGTACCAAGACACCTTGGCCACCAAATCCTGCAATAATGATGTCAGCCATTAGTTACCCTCCTTTGCTGTGATATCTTTGTACACACCGAGAGGATAATAGGGGACCATATTTTCTTCGAGCCAGCCCAGTGCTTTATTAGGAGTCATACCCCAGTTTACGGAACAGGTCGATAACACTTCTACCATGGCGAAACCCTTCTTTTGTTGCTGCATTTCAAAGGCTTTCTTGATGGCCTTGCCGGCTTGAAGAACGTGCCGAGAATCATGAGTCGAAACGCGAGATAGATAGGCTGGCCCTTCCATGGTTGCCAACAACTCGCACATCTTGATGGGATATCCCATTTCCTCTATGGTGCGGCCCCTAGGGGATGTGACAGTTTTCTGTCCGATCAGCGAGGTTGGAGCCATCTGGCCGCTGGTCATTCCATAAATGGCATTGTTGACGAAAACCACTGTGATATTCTCGCTCCGTGCCGCGGCATGAACAATCTCAGCCATACCGATGGAGGCCAGATCGCCGTCGCCTTGGTAGGTGAAGACCATGGATTCAGGCAAAACTCTCTTGATGCCGGTGGCCACTGCAGGAGCTCTACCATGGGCTGCTTGCTGCATATCACAGTTGAAATAATCATAGGAAAAGACGGAACAGCCAACGCTGGCCACGCCAATAGTCTGTTCTCGAATTCCAAGACTATCAATGGCTTCGGCAACCAGGCGATGGATAATACCATGGGTACAACCAGGACAATAGTGCATGGGCATATCCGTCAATGCTTCAGGTTTCTGAAAGACAGTTTTCACTAGTTGACCCTCCCTTCAAGAATCTCACGTATCTTCCCTAAGACATCCTCGGGAGTCGGAACCATGCCGCCCAGGCGATTGCTCAGATAGACGGGGCTAATTCCGTTTACCGACAGGCGTACATCCTCAATCATCTGGCCTGCACTCATTTCCACGGCTAAGAAGCTTCTGCCAGGCTGAGCTAGCTCTGCCAGACGTTTCTCTGGGAACGGCCACAGGGTGATGGGCCTAAATAAGCCCACCTTCAAGCCTTCTTTGCGAGCAAGTTCCATGGCCGAACGGGCTACACGGGCTGACGTTCCATACCCTACGAGAATCACATCGGCATCTTCGGTATCATGCTCTTGCCAGCGTACTTCCTCTTCTTTAATGCTCTCATACTTCTCGAGCAACTTGATCATGTTCTTTTCGGCCTTTTCCGCAATGATATCTAGTGAATTTACGATATTGCGCTCGCGGTTGACCGCGCCAGTTGTTGCCCACGGTTTTTCAAACTGTGGCGCTTCCCCATTCTCTGCAAAGACTACGGGCTCCATCATTTGCCCCAAGATACCGTCGCTCAGTATCATCGCTGGGTTACGCCATTTATCAGCAAGATCAAAGGCAAGGGTGGTTAGATCAGCCATTTCTTGCACATTTCCAGGGGCGAGAACGATCATGCGGTAGTCCCCATGTCCTCCACCCTTTACAGCCTGAAAATAGTCGCCTTGCGCAGGTTGAATTCCACCTAGACCTGGGCCGTTACGAACCACGTTCACAATGAGGCAGGGTAGTTGCGCAGCAGCAATGTAGGAGATTCCCTCTTGCTTCAGGCTGATGCCAGGGCTCGATGAGGAAGTCATGACTCGTACTCCTGCACCAGCGGCGCCGTAAACCATGTTGATAGCCGCGACTTCGCTCTCTGCCTGCAAATAAACGCCGCCTCGCAGTGGCAGATGCTCTGCCATATAGGCAGGAACCTCATTCTGAGGTGTAATAGGATAGCCATAAAAAGCTTTCAACCCCGCCCGAATGGCAGCTTCGGATAGGGCTTCATTCCCTTTCATTAAAACTTTTGCCATACGATCACTTCCTTTCGGGGCTTTTTCGTTTTATGGTCAACACCACGTCAGGGCACATGACAGCACAAAGAGTACATCCCGTACACTTCTCGGGTGCAACTGCTTCAACAGGATGATAGCCTTTCTTATTAATTGATTTGCCGATCCCTAAAACACCGTGAGGACAGGCAACAACACACAAACTGCACTCTTTGCAGAGCTCTGAATTTACAATTACTTCACCTCTAGGCATCAGTTCACCTCCCCTCTCCACTACACTGCAAGACAACAAGCCTAGGCATAGACGCGGGCCTCTTCCTGGTCAGTTAAGACCCGAAGGGCACCAAAGGCTAATGCTTCGAGCTCGTTTTCACCGGGAATCACGGTTACAGGCGCTATAAACTCAACCCGCTCCTTCACTCTCGTCACTAGTTCCGGCGAATAGGCAAGACCTCCGGTTAAGACTATCTGATCAACTATACCGCAAAAGACGGTACTAATCCTGCCAACTTCCTTAGCTATTTGATAACACATTGCGTCATAATAAAACAAAGCCTCGTTATCACCTTGCTCTATACGCTCGACAATCTCCCGGCTGTCATTCGTACCAAGATGGGCCACTAGACCTGATCGTCCAACAAACTCTCTCACCATCTCCCCCTTCGTAGCGTGGTGATCAAAGAAATGACGAACGAGACCATCGGTGGGCACTGAACCTACCCGTTCAGGTGAGTAGGGTCCTTCGCCAGATAGGGCTTGATTGACATCAATGATCCTACCTTTCTGGTGTGCTCCTACGGATATCCCCCCGCCTAGATGGGCGACAATCAGATTGAGCTCATCATAACGCCTCCCTAGTGAGGTAGCTACTTTCTGAGCTATGGCTTTTTGGTTGAGAGCGTGCCAAATGCTAATCCGCTCGATCTTAGGATTACCACTAATACGGGCAACAGACTGCAGTTCATCGACGACCACTGGATCAACAATAAACGAGGGAATGCCAAGACGCCCGCTCAGTCCATAGGCGATCAGGGCAGCGAGATTCGAGGCATGTTTGCCGTAGCGGCCCTCAGCAAGCTCTTCTACCATTCTTTCATTAATGTGGTAGGTACCGCCTGGGATAGGCGCCAAGAGCCCCCCTCTTGCCACAATGGCCGTTAGCGACTCCAAGGGGATGACCTCCTCCGCGAGCCACTTCACCGTCACTTCTTCTCGAAAGTCCTTTTGCTCCGTGATATCAGCAAAACCGGCCAAATCCTGGTTAGAATGATGAAGATTGGTGGTATGTGTCTGGACGTCATTGCGAAAGACACCCAGTTTTGTGCTGGTGGAGCCGGGATTGATCACTAAGATAATCTGGTCCATTCCGCTTCTCCCCTACTTTCCATGAAGCGCCTTGCAGGCTAGAGCAATGGCGTTCAGCTTACTCTCGGAACTATCGGCCCTGGACGTCAAGACAATAGGGCAGGCGGCTCCAAAGATGATTCCCGCGATGGAGAGGCCGCCCACATAGGCTAGGGCCTTGTACAGTAGATTTCCTGCAGTTAGTTCCTGGACCATGAAAATGTCTGCCTCACCCGCAACCTCGCTCGTAATCCCCTTTTGCCTGGCGGCCTCCTGCGAGTAGGCGTTATCGAAGGCCAAAGGACCGTCGACGATGGCCGCCTTACTAAACTGCCCTCGCTTACCCATGAGCGATAAACAGGCAGCATCAATGGTGTCTTGCATCTGGGGATTCACCGTCTCTACCGATGCTAACACTGCCACTTTAGGATTGGGAATCCCGATAGACCAGGCAAATTGGATGGCATTATCGAGGATCTGTGACTTTTGCGTTAAGTCTGGTTTGATGTTCATGGCGGCATCGGTTAATAGCGCAAGACGTCCGCCGGGTAGTTCTACAGCAGCAATATGGCTTAGTAAAGCCTGGGCTCGAATACCCTGCTCCTTATGTAGGACAGCACGGAGAATAACGCTCGTATTCAGATGCCCCTTCATGAGCAAATCGCTTGCGCCCTCGCGGATCAAACGAACAGCCCGAGAAGCCCCCTCCTCCGGCGTTGACGCAGGATCGACAGAAAAGCCTTCGAGACTGATCTCTGATGCCGCTGCAGCAGCTTCAATGCGTTCCACGGGCCCAGTCACTATCACCTCATGCAAAAAACCCTGATCGAGGGCCTGGCGGCAAGCTAGTAGTACCCCGTCATCTAGTCCCCAGGCAACAGTTAAGCTACGCTCAGGACCAATTTTCAGGTCATTCCTTAGGTCGGAAAATCCCACAAAGAACACACTCCTTTATGTTGATTCTTGGGTTAAGCACCCGCGCGAAGAGCTGCTAAGGCTTGACTTCCAGGATAGACAGAAATAGGAGCTATAAAGCCCACACGTTCGGTCAGGGCCTCAATGAAGGGTTTGTACTTTGTCAGATCACCACTTAGGATAATCGAGTGCACTTGACCCTGCAAAACGGTTGCCAGAGCGCCAACTTCTTTGCCGATCTGGTAGACAAGGGCTTCTCGAATGAGACTCGCCTGCTCAGCCCGGCAGGTCCAAAGGTCTTCCAGGTTATCCAAGCCCAAATAGCCGTAGAGACCGCCTTTGTCATGAAGGATGTCTAGCACTTCTTCTTGACTCGAAGCAGCCATACACAGATCCAAAACAGCATCAAAGGGCAATCCACCGCTCTGCCGCAGGCCAAATGGACCTTCGTCAAAGCTCGTTAAGGAATCGAGCACAGCTGTGCCCCGCAAGGCGGCAAATTGATGCTCCTCATCGAGGTGCGCCACGATGAACTGCTCCTCATTCACATCGAGTCTCCACCGCTTAGCCTCTTGGCAAACCAGGAAGCGGAAAATAAAGGCGTCAGCAGCGCATTTGCGCTCCAAGAGGGGAGTCCCTAGGACCAAGGCTAGGGGCGAGCAATCTTCCTGTGTGCTCGCGTCAATAACCTGAACAGGGGTATCAAGTTCGTGCCCAAGCCAAGAGGCAAATTCTAGGTTCCGGTGACCGGATATGATACACTTCAGATCTTCTTTTGCAATCTCCAGGGATGCTAACCAAGGCAGAAGGTGCTCGTCTGTGAGGGTGTCTCCACTGGTAGGAAGGGGAAATGCAGAGGTTTCATAGAGTGTGCCGTCCCATACGGCTACCTGCAGGGTTTTCGCGTGGGGATAGACAGCGAGGATGGCCATGCACATGCTCCTCTCATTGTTAAACAAAATGAAAAAGCAGGTTGTAAAATATACCTGCTTTTCTTACATCATTATTAACTTATTTCTCTACTCGTCTCCGGATTCCTTCTCCTTTGGTAACGCTTCTTTGCGAGAAAGATTTATTCTTCCTTGGCGGTCGATCTCCACAACCTTGACCATGACTTCGTCTCCGATGTCTACCACATCTTCGACTTTGTTCACTCTACGGTGCTCTAATTGTGAAATGTGAACCAATCCTTCCTTTCCGGGGAGGATTTCCACAAAGGCTCCGAAGTTCATGATTCGCTTAACGGTTCCAAGGTAGGTCTCACCAACCTGAACATCCCTTACATAACTCTCAACTAATTTCTGCGCTTGAAGCCCACCTTCACCATCAGTAGAGGCGATGTACACTCTGCCATCGTCTTCGATGTCAATGGACACTCCAGTCTTAGCGATAATTTCGCGGATAATCTTACCCCCTGGTCCGATCACATCGCGAATCTTGTCAATGGGAATCTCCATGGTGATGATCCGTGGAGCGTAGAGCGACAGGTCGCCCCTAGGCCCCGAAATCGCCTCCGCCATTTTTCCCAGGATAAACAGGCGTCCCTGCCTGGCCTGTTCCAAAGCTTGGGCCATGATTTCTTTGCTGACGCCACCAATTTTGATATCCATTTGGAGTGCGGTAATTCCTTCACTGGTGCCTGCTACTTTAAAGTCCATATCTCCCAGGGCGTCTTCCATACCCTGGATGTCTGTGAGAATCGTAAAATCCTGATCAAGCATCATTAAGCCCATGGCAATACCCGCCACCGGACGTTTGATGGGTACACCAGCATCCATCAAGGCCAGTGTGCTTCCGCAGATACTAGCCATTGAGGAGGATCCGTTCGACTCAAGAACTTCGGAAACTAGGCGCAAGGTGTATGGGAACGCTTCTTCACCCGGAATCACAGGCAATAAAGCACGTTCTGCCAAAGCTCCGTGGCCAATCTCCCGGCGACCTGGACCCCGCAGCGGACGAGTCTCGCCTACGCTGAAGGCAGGGAAATTATAGTGATGAATATATCGCTTGCTCACATCATCGGAGAGGTTATCTAGCATTTGCTCATCAGACTTCAGGCCCAGAGTCAACGCTGTTAATACCTGTGTTTGTCCTCGGGTAAAAAGACCCGTGCCGTGTACGCGAGGCAAGAGGCCCACGTTACAGGAAATGGGACGAATCTCATCGGGTCTTCGTCCATCGGGTCTCACCTTATCTTTCGTGATCGATCGGCGAACCTCTTCTTTGACCACATTGTCAAATACTCGATCGAGGGTTTTTCTATGTTCGTCATGCAATTCGTCGCCATGGACCTCAATATATACGTCATGGACATTGGTCTGCAAATCATCGATCAGGCGTTGTCTCTCTAGTTTATCGGTCGTAAGTACTGCGTTGGCAAGGTCGCTCGTGATATGATCCCGTACCCATTTGTCTGTGGCTGGTTCAGGCTTCGACACGACTACGTCAACCTTCTCTTTGCCAATCTTGCTGCGAATTTGCTCTTGCAGTTCACATAGTTCTTGGACCACTTTATGTCCAAATGTTATTGCGTCAAGAGCAACCATTTCAGATACTTCATTAGCAGCGGCTTCCACCATCATGACTGCATCCTTGGTTCCGGCTACAGTAATATCCAGCTCAGAGTTGGCCTGTTGCTCCAGGGTTGGGTTGATGATGAACTGGCCATCCACCAAACCAACCTTCACGCCGCCCACGGGTCCTGAAAAGGGAATATCCGAGACATGAAGCGCGGCACTGGCCCCAATCATGGCTGCAATGGTTGGCGAGTTGCTCTTATCAACCGATAGGATGGAAAGAACAACTTGCACATCATTACGGAAACCTTGAGGAAACAGGGGACGGAGTGGACGATCGATCATACGCGCCGAAAGAATCGCGTCTTCACTTGGTCTTCCTTCCCTTCTTCCCCAGCCGCCAGGGATCTTGCCAGCGGCATACATACGTTCTTCATAATCGACGAGTAACGGGAAAAAATCTATGCCTTCTCTAGGCAGTCTGCTCATGGTTGCAGTGGCCAAGACAACGGTCTCTCCATAACGAACGAGGACAGATCCATTGGCTTGTTTCGCCAACGCACCAAACTCCAAGACCAAGGGTCGTCCCCCTAGTTCAGCACGAAACTCGGTTAGCATATTTCGACCTCCATCTAAGTTTTTCAGCTATCTGTAGTATAGCCTGTTTGGCCACAGCTAAAGCATTTGCTGTTAGCTCAAAAAAGAGCGGGTGTTACCCGCTCATTTCATTATCGACGCAAACCTAGCTCCTCAATAAGACTACGGTAACGTGCAATATCCTTTTTCATTAGGTAGTTCAAAAGACCACGTCTCTGCCCGATCATCTTATAAAGGCCTCTTCTAGAATGATGGTCGTTCTTGTGTACTTTCAGGTGCTCTGTGAGCTCTTGAATTCTCTTGGTCAGAATTGCTACCTGAACCTCTGGCGAGCCTGTGTCACCTTCGTGACGGCTATACTTCTCAATAATCTGTGATTTTGATTCTTGTGTAATCAAAAAAGCCACCTCCACATAATTTTGCCAATACCGCTTCCCAAGAAAGACGCCGGAGATACGTTGTTCCTAGAAAAGGGTCTGGTACTTCAGCACTGGTGCCGAAGTATAATGCTATTTTAGCACAAATCTAGCATCTTGTAAATGAAATCCGGGCAACAATTCGTGTGCCTTAAGGACGTCTGATTCGGTGGCTGCGCTTGGTTTGCCCCCTCGCAGTCTGGACAAAAACTGAACCTCCAAGACCTCTTGATCTCCTGTATGCGGCGGATGTTCGCCTAGGAAGACGGCGTTCATCTGCCCAGTCGTCTGCGGCCAGGCAATCGCGGCCATGCCTTGGCCGGACGCTAAAAAACATGAGATCAGGTACACTCCCTCGATGGGAAGTACCAAGGCAGAATCGAAACGGACACGAAACCCAGATCCCCCGGAAGCTTGCTCAACAGTTACCTGGTAGGTAGGGTAGTACCCCAAATACTCGGTGGCCTGCGTTACATCGCCTTGGCGCAAGAGCTGCCTGATGGCGCTGCTACTGATAGTATGTCCACCCTCGCCTTGTACCGCGGGGATCACCGTGACGCTGAACCCATAGCGCTCACCCTGCTTCTGCAAAAACGCAACATCACCGAGCCGCCCCTTGCCGAAACGATAATCGTATCCACAGATCACCTCTTTGGCCCTAATCTCGTCAGCCAGGATCTTCTCCACAAAGTACTCTGCTTCCATGGAAGTGAGTTCTGGTCCAAACCTCAGCCAGGCCACCTCATCGATTCCGAAGGAACGAAACAACCCGACTCTCCTCTGAAACGTGCTCACCAAGCGCAAATCACCACGAAAGTATTGTTCGGGAGGGATATCAAATGTCAGCACTGAGCTCGTGCCTCCCCGTGGCGTCAGGGCGATGGTCTTCTCGAGCAACTTTTGGTGCCCGCGGTGTACACCATCAAAGGTGCCCAGGGCCACACTTCGAGCAGGCGAATCCTGCCGGTTAATCCAATTCAATCCCATATTCGTCCACCTATTTCACATAAAAACTCGAAAGGGTTGGCAAATCAACTGCTCCGCCATTTTGATCTCGGCCAAGGCCAAAACATCGCCCTCTAGATTCAAGAGTACTACTTCATCACCTACAGTCAACGTCTGGGGAACATCAAGCAAGTGCTCAGGCAGAATGAAGTTCCCATGCCTAATTCTGTCCTGAACCACTGGATGAACTTTGACGTTGATCCAGCCAGATAAGGCAGTTCCCATGGGAAGTAAGAACCGATAATCTTCCTGACTGGTTAAGGAGACGATTTGCTCAAGGGTGAAGGCGTCTTCGCTGCGGAATGTTCCGCTCGCGACCCTAGTCAGAAATGACATATGTGCACCAACCCCGAGCTTTTCACCTAAATCGTGACAAATCGTGCGAATATAGGTACCCTTCGAACAAGAGATACGCAGCAGGATCCTAGTGCCAAATCCAATCTTGTCCTCTTCTTCGCTCCAGATGGCCATGATGTTAATGGAATGAACCTCTATGCGGCGAGGCTCCCGCGGAACGGTAATTCCCTTTCGATCGAGCTCATACAGTCTTTTTCCACCGACCCGAATGGCTGAGGCCATGGGCGGGGTCTGCCATATCGTCCCCTGCAGTGAAGCGAGGGCATCCGCCAACTCGCTTGGAGACAGGGAAAAATCCGTACACAGATCGCAAGTATCGCCACTGGCATCTTGACTCGTTGTGGAAATACCCAGTGTTGCCTCAGTTACATATGTCTTTTGATCCTTCATGATATAATTTGACAATCGTGTCGCATTTCCAACCAGGAGGGGTAAGACACCACTAGCACCGGGGTCAAGAGTCCCAGCATGCCCAACCTTCTTGGTCTGTAGCTGTTTGCGTAGAAAACTTACTACTTGATGCGAACTCATACCCGGGGGTTTTAGTACATTAACGATGCCATTCATGTAGTTCTCCTGTGATCAGAAAATGTTCGGCGGTCTTAACAACTGCGGTTGATACTTCCTGCAAGTCCCCTGCGATAGTGGCACCGGAGGCAAGTCTGTGCCCACCACCACCGATGTGGCGCGCAAGGCTGCCGACATCGGCATAATTGGATCGCAAACCAACGCGGATTTCGCCTGGGCTTGTCTCGCGAAAAACCATGGCGATCTCAGCGGTGTCAAGCATCCGGGCAAAACTTACCAAGTGATCACTACTCTTGGGATCGACGTCAAAGGCTCTAAATTGCTCATAGCTGACGGTCATCCAAACAAGCTGACCATTATGGGCTGTCTCTAGATTGGACAGGGCAGACCCAAGGAGCCTGAGGAAACCCAAAGTCTGACTGGAGAAAATCTCCCTAGCCATGGCAGCTGGGTTTAGACCGAACTTCAGGAGCTCCCCAGCAATGAACAAGACTTCACTACTCGTATTCGCGTGACGAAAACCGCCGGTATCACCCATAATTCCGCCGTAGAGGGCCGTGGCGATGGGGCGATCAAATGTCACCCCAAGTTCCAAGAGGATACGGTAGACGATGGTGCAGGTGGCAGCCTCGGACGGTTCCACATAGACAATGTCTCCCATACCCCGCCCTCTCTGGTGATGGTCAATGTTCACAAGACGCCCGGCTTTCTTCACACCTTCGCTGATACTCCCCGTCCGATCCGGTTCACAATCAAGTACGATTACGCAGCTATTCCCAGCAGTAAATCCCACAGGGACGTGTTCTATAAGCTCCAAACCGGGCCAACTCAAGTCTCCCGGCACCGGGTCAGCGCTGACAACTCTACATGTCTTGCCAAGCTGCGTGAGACCGAAATATAATCCTAACATCGACCCGAGGCAATCTGGATCTGGATTCTCATGTCCCACAACGATAAAGAAGTCTTCTTGGCGCAAGTACTCCACCACTTCGTGGAGACTATTCATTTCCTTCATTACCACCCTCACCCTCCTTTGGCGAGTGCAGTGTACGAAGGAGCGCATCCATCTTAGCACCGCTCTCCAAGGAGGGGTCGAAATGAAACATGATCTCCGGCGTATGCCTTACCGTCAGACGCTTAGCAAGTTCACTACGGACAAAACCCTTGGCGCGGTTCAAGCCTTCTAGGGTTTGCTCTCGCTCCTCATCATTACCAAGTTGGCTGTAATACACCTTGGCCCATGATAAGTCACGTGACACACTTACGTCCGTGATACTGATCATGCCTAGGCGCGGATCCTTAACGTCCTTCGCAATGATGCTGCTCACTTCGCGCTTAATCTCTTCAGCAAGTCGGCCTAATCTATCTGCCATTATCAATCACCTTCCTACAGGCTTCGTTCCACCTTAACCATGACGAAGGCTTCAATCACGTCACCATCTTTAATGTCGTTGAATCGTTCGATACCAATGCCACATTCGTAGCCATGGTTGACTTCGCGTACATCGTCTTTAAAACGCTTCAGTGAAGATATCTTTCCTTCATGGATAATCACGTTATCCCTGAGAACGCGGACCTCAGCAGAGCGCGTGATTTTGCCATCGAGAACATAACTGCCCGCGATAACTCCGCCAGGAATCTTGAAGGTTTGACGTACTTGGACCCTACCGAGAATCTGTTCCTTAAACTCAGGATCGAGCAAGCCTGCCATGGCAGCTCTTACTTCATCGAGAAGATTATAGATGATTCGGTAGACCCTGATTTCCACCCCATCACGTTCAGCAGCTTTTCGTGCATTGGGCTCCGGCCTTACGTTAAAGCCAATAATAACCGCATCAGAGGCGGTAGCTAAGAGTACATCAGACTCAGAGATCGCTCCTACACCTTGGTGAATGACTTTCACGCGTACCTCATCGGTGGACAGCTTTTCTAGTGAGGCCCGCACTGCTTCTGCCGAGCCTTGTACGTCAGCCTTAATGACCAAATTAAGCTCTTTTACTTCTCCTTCTTGAATGCGCTGGAACAAATCGTCTAGCGTAACACGACTAAAGCGATTCAGATCGCGATCACGCTGTTTTTCTCTTTGGATGGAGGCAACCTGCCGCGCGGTTTGCTCGTCTTTCACCACAACGAAGATATCACCGGCCTCTGGTACATCCGTGATTCCTAGGACCTCAACAGGAGTGGACGGGCCGGCCTCCTTGATCGTTTCTCCTTGATCATTGATCAAGGCACGCACTTTACCACAGACATTACCAACGGCAAATGCATCGCCAACTCGCAAGGTGCCTGTGGCAATTAACACAGTGGCAACCGGACCGCGTCCCTTGTCAAGCTTGGCGTCAATTACGGTTCCCCGTGCTGGGCAGAGTGGGTTTGCCTTCAGATCTTCTACTTCAGCAACAAGAAGAATCATCTCTAGGAGCCCATCGATTCCCTCATCCTGTAGTGCAGAAACGTTGACAGCTATAGTATCTCCACCCCACTCCTCCACAACAAGTCCGTGCTCTGTCAATTCTTGCTTGACTCGCTCAGGATTGGCAGCGTGTAAATCTGTCTTGTTAATCGCCACGATAATTGGCACATTCGCTGCTTTGGCATGGTTGAGTGCTTCTACCGTTTGGGGCATGACACCGTCGTTGGCCGCCACAACTAGCACAGCAACGTCTGTGGCCTTAGCACCACGGGCACGAATCGCCGTGAAAGCTTCGTGGCCAGGCGTATCCAAGAACGTAATGGGCTTATCCTTGTAGACGATTTGGTAGGCGCCAATGTGTTGTGTAATTCCGCCGGCCTCGGTCGCCGTAACCTTCGTTTTGCGAATAGAATCCAAAAGCGTTGTCTTACCGTGATCAACATGACCCATAATGGTAACAACAGGAGGTCGCCATTCTTGTAGACTCGGCTCTTCGCAGACGTCTGAGAAAATCTCCTCCGCCAAATCCTGCTCAGGCACTACTGTCTGACCGAACTCGCCGGCAACGATGGCAGCAATGTCATAGTCAATACTCTGGCTCAAGGAGGCCATGATGCCTATCTTCATCAGTTGCTTAATGACTTCGGTACCTGAGAGGCCTAGCTTTTGCGCCAACTCGTTGACCGATACTCGCTCGCCTAAAATGATTGTCTTGGCCTTCTTCTCCGGAACAGGCTTAACGACGGGCTTCTCCGTTGTTTTCGCGGGAGCACCTTTTCTCTTATCGCGACTTCCACCTGATCTGCCCTTATCGGCTCGCTCTTCATGGGGGCGCTTTTTCAGCTTTGTCACTCGCGAATCATCGTCTGATTCAGGCAACGAGACTGTCGTCGTTTTATCGGGGGCATAATGCTCGCGCAACATATCAGCGATATCCGGTTCTAGAGAGCTCATATGATTTGACACTTCAGCCCCTAGATCATGGAGAAAATCGACAATAACCTTGCTCTCTAACTCGAGCTCTTTCGCCAACTCATAGATTCTTATTTTTTTCATAGCATCACTCCTAATTTTTCTCCTGCACTGGCTTCTTTATGTGAGCCTTAATCACGTTGGCAAAACTGCGGTCTATGACTCCCACAATTGACCTAGGAGACTGGCCTATAGCTTGACCGAAAAGATCCTTTTCGCCGTAGAGTAAATAACTGACATTGTGATTTTTGGCCAGTGCACTAAACTTACGCTGTGTGTTGGAAGACGCATCTTGCGCAATAAGGATTAAGAATACTTGCCCCCGTTTTACGCCCCCCACCACTGCTTGTTCTCCCGAGACAATTCTCCCGGCTCGCCGCGCTAAACCAAGATAACTATAGACTTTGTTCATGGAAAACCCTCTTCAAATCAGTGAACAGGTCTTCGCTGATTTTTGTCTCTAAAGCCCTCTCTAGTTGCCGACCCTTCACTGCCTTCTGCAGACACTCTTCGTTCGCGCAGATGTAAACGCCGCGCCCAGAACGCTTTCCTGTTAGATCTAACCCTACTTGGCCTTCGGGGTCGCGCACGACCCGGACGAGATCCTTTTTCGACCTTGACAAACGGCATCCCACGCAAGTACGCATGGGAACATGCTTCTTACGCATTTACTACCACCTATTTCTTATCGGTAAAGTTGAAATCAATGGAATCCAACTGGGATAAATCGGTAATAACCTTTTCCTTTTTCTTTTTCGACTTCTCCGTCTCCTGCTTTTCTTTTGCAGTAGACCCTTCACTCTCAATCTCCACAGTACCAAAACGCTCTTGCCAACTCTTACGCTTGATAACATTGGTAAGACTCGCCAAGTCCTCGTCGTTGATCTCCAATACGGCAGGTTTGGCTTTCGCCCCCTTGCCCTTGGTTTTAACCTCAGCTTGCGGTATCTCCGCCTGTGCGACCTCTAGTTCTTCCACAACTTCTTCTACGATTTCTTCTACTACTTCCTCCATGGCATCCGCTTCAGTTTCCGGTTCCTTGGTCTGTGGAAGGAAATCTGGTAATTCGGCGGCTTGTTCCTCACTCTTAATGTCAATACGCCAACCCGTTAGGCGAGCCGCTAGGCGGGCATTCTGCCCTTCTTTTCCGATGGCCAGTGATAACTGGTCATTAGGTACCACTGTGTGGGCGACTTTGCCTCCCTCGTTGATGATCGCATACAGTACTTTAGCGGGACTCAGCGCATTCCTGACATATTCTGCCAAATCGCTGCGCCACTCTACGACGTCGATCCTCTCGTTGCCAAGCTCTGCCACGACCGCCTGTACTCTCGAGCCTCTGGCACCAACGCAGGCACCAACCGGATCAATGTTCGTATCACGACTGTACACAGCGATCTTGGAACGGTTGCCTGCTTCGCGAGCTACCGACTTGATTTCTACTTCTCCACTTTGGATTTCGGGCACTTCAAACTCGAACAAAGCACGTAATAATCCGGGATGGGTTCGAGACAAGAACACCTGAGGTCCCTTGCTACTTTGACGAACTTCGTTGATGTAGAAACGGAGTTTCATATGGTGCTGGTATTGCTCGCCAGGAATCTGTTCACTCACAGGCAGAACGGCTTCCACATCACCTAGATCCACAATCACCTGCCTATGATCGGCCCTTTGCACGGTACCGGTCACCACATCGCCCTCACGGTTAGAGTAAACGTCATAAACGATGGAGCGCTCGGCCTCTCTGATTTTCTGAATGACCACCTGTTTAGCAGTCTGGGCAGCAATTCTGCCAAAATCAGCGGGAGTGACTTCTCGTTCGACAATATCATCGAGATCATAGTTGGCGTCCAAAGCTTGGGCATCCTCAAGCGAAATCTCGATTGTATCATCCTGGACTTCAGGAACAACGAGGCGTCTCGAATAGACGTGGATCTCGCCAGTCTTGTCACTGAGCTCCACTCTGGCACTAGCGGAAGAGCTGGCGCCGTAGTTTTTCTTGTAAGCAGAGATAATTGCCGTCTCAATGGCTTCTAGAAGGAGTTCCTTCGAGATACCCCTATCCTTCTCTAGCTCTGTCAACGCACCAATAAATTCTAGATTCATTAGTCTTGGCCTCCCGTATTAGAGCTCCATAGCCAGATTGGCTTTGGATATTAGCTCTAGGGGAATCTCTATGGTCTCCCCTTCCCAGTTTAGTAAAACATTGTCATTCTCTAAGCCCTCTAAAGTGCCCTCAAAGCGCTTGCGTCCATGGATCCCCGAATAGGTGCGAATAAAAACCTGTTTCCCGGCAAATCGTTGAAAATCCGTGGCCTTCTTTAGCGGCCGTTCTAAGCCAGGAGAAGACACCTCCAGCGAATAGGCACCGGCGATGGGGTCTGTTTCGTCAAGTTTCTTGTCCAAAACCCCACTAACCCTTTGGCAGTCGTCAAGATCAATGCCACCTGGTTTATCCAAGAACACTCGCAGTATCCAATTTGTGTGTTCTTTTACATACTCCACATCCACTAATTCCAGGTCACTGTCTCTAACGATATCTTCAACCCATTCGGTAACTAATTCCACGACATTTACTCGTGACACGGGTCGAATCGCCCCCTTTATATCAGATTGTGCCCTTTTTCTAGTCGCATACGTCAAAAGAGTGGGTAAAAACCCCACTCTCCCGGCAGCACATCAGTTACATAGTCATATTATACCACATTGTCTAAAAGAGTGTCAATTGGTTCGTCTCAGGTAGATCTCCTAGGCAACCGTGGAGTCGTAGTGTTTCCACCACAGCTTTGGTGATTCCTGAACGCTGTCTAAGATCCTCAATGGAGATGAACTCTCCATCCTTGCGCGCCTCCACTACACC
Source organism: uncultured Clostridiaceae bacterium (assembly GCA_964485345.1). Taxonomy (GTDB): domain Bacteria; phylum Bacillota; class Limnochordia; order Darwinibacteriales; family Darwinibacteriaceae; genus UBA5420. The sequence continues at coordinate 20,151 of CAZAJB010000002.1, read as the reverse complement.
CGCAGCGGCATTAACCCCCATGCCCTGCAAAGACGTTAGTGGAGAGCGCAATCCATCCTCTTCAATCAGAAACACCTGATCCGATGAGCTATACAGATCCACCGGTAAGAATTGAACACCTCGGGCTAAAGCCTCGAGTACGATTTCTAGTTGGGTGACAGTGCTCTTCTCCTTCGGCGTTGCCTCATAGCCCTTAGCATTGATTAACTCCATCTCCGCACGCACGGCGGATTCGCCCCCAACAAGTAGCTGAGCGTCAATGTCACCTGTGCGCAATGAGAACAGGGCGGAGTAATATGGCAAGGGATAATGAACTTTGAAAAAAGCAATGCGAAAGGCCATCATCACATAAGCGACCGCATGGGCCTTGGGAAACATGTAAGATATCTTTTTGCACGAGTCGATATACCACTCCGGCACCTCAAAGGTCCTTAGCAAACCCATGTCGTCATCACTAAGTCCACGACCTTTGCGAACCTGCTCCATGATCCTAAAGGCATCTCTGGCTTGGAGCCCCTTGAGCATGAGGTAGGCCATAATGTCATCTCTCGTGGCAATCACATTGCTCAGATCGGTTACGCCTGAGCGGATCAAGTCCTGTGCATTGTTAGTCCACACATTCGTGCCGTGTGAAAGCCCGCTAATACGCACCAGATCACTAAAGGTCTGCGGTGATGTATCAATCAGCATCTGGCGGACAAACCGAGTCCCAAACTCTGGAACACCCAAGGTACCAACGGGCGTTCCTACTGCCTCTTCAGTCACCCCTAGGCTTTCTAGGGACGAGAAGATGGACATGGTTGCTTGATCATTCAAGGGTATATCCAAGACGGAGACGCCCGTAAGATCCTGTAGGAACCTAAGCATAGTCGGATCATCGTGGCCAAGAATATCAAGTTTGACCAGGCTATCTTCTAGGGCATGATATTCGAAATGCGTCGTGATGGTACCGCTTCTGGAATCATTAGCTGGATACTGAATGGGAGTAAAATCATAGACATTCTTATCGGGGGGTACCACAACCATTCCCCCCGGGTGCTGACCCGTTGTTCGGCGAGCACCTGCCAGTTTACTCACAAGGCGGTTTACTTCTGCATTTCTCTTCGACTGGTTGCTCTGTTCGAGGTACTTCATGACAAAGCCGTAGGCGGTCTTGTCGGCTAGGGTTCCGATGGTTCCAGCACGAAATACCTTTTCTGAACCAAATAACTCCACTGTGTAATCGTGAATTTGCGCCTGGTATTCGCCGCTGAAGTTGAGATCAATATCGGGCACTTTATCCCCATGAAAACCCATAAAGACCTCAAAGGGAATCTCAAAGCCGAGTTTCTGTGTTCTCGATCCACAGTGTGGACAGTCTTTCTCGGGCAAGTCCACACCTGAACCAACGTCTCCGTCTGTAAAAAACTCAGACCAGAAACACTTCGGGCAGACATAGTGTGGCGAAAGGGGGTTAACCTCTGTGATGTCACACATCGTCGCAACTAGGGAAGACCCAACGGAACCACGAGATCCCACCAAGTACCCTTCGTTCAGGGACTTTTTGACGAGTTTCTGGGCAATAAGGTAGAGTGAAGCATAGCCATTACCTATGATGGCTTTTAGCTCACGCTCAAGGCGCGCTGCGACAATGGCAGGTAATGGATCCCCGTAGGTGGCCTTGGCAGCTTGATAGGTCATCACTTCAAGGTCTTCTTCCGCGTTCTCAAGGTGCGGCGGATGAAGTCCTTCCGGAACAGGTCTAAGGTCCTCGATTACGGAGGCAATCTGCCGCGGATTTGTGATCACAACCTCCCGAGCTTTTTCAGCACCGAGATAGGAAAACTCCTCGAGCATCTCAGCAGTCGTGCGGTAAAACACTGGAGCCTGCCGTTCCGCATCTTGAAAGCCTTTCCCTGCCAAGAGAATTGTCCGAATCAAACCGTCTTCAGGGCGCAGAAAATGCACATCGCCTGTTGCGACAACGGGGAGCTCTAATCGTTCACCAAGCTTGACAATCTGCTGATTTATCCGCATCAGATCATCCTGCGACTGTACATGGGTCGAACCGATCAAAAACCCATTGTTCTCCAGGGGTTGGATTTCTAGGTAGTCATAGAAAGAAGCAATCTTCATCACATCTGGGTTACCAGTAAGCACCGCTTGATAGACTTCCCCCGCCTCGCAGGCGGAACCTAGAATCAGACCTTCTCTATGCTCCCCAAGTAAGGCTCGAGGGATGCGCGGTGTTCGATAAAAATGCTCCAAATGGGCATGGGAGACAAGACGATACAGGTTCTGTAAACCCGTCTGATTCTTGGCGAGAATGATAATATGGTAGGAACGTCCCTTACCCCCTGGCTCTTCCACCAAGTAACCTTCAACGCCGTAAAGAATTTTGACCCCGTGCTTTCGGCCAGCGTTATGGGCATCTGGGAAGGCTTGTACGACTCCATGATCTGTAATGGCCAGTGCTTCGTGGCCTAGTGAAGATGCTAGTTTCACAACTTCCGCCACATTAATGGTACCGTCGAGCCCGCTCATTTTCGTGTGGAGATGGAGCTCTACTCTTTTCTCAGGCGCTTCGTCGCTGAGCGCTGGCGGTGCCTCGGCAGGGGCCAAGCCTTGCACCATGAGCGCTAGTTGGTTGTCGAAAGACTGAAACTGCAGGTTCCCGCGGACCATAAACCATTTCCCTTTTTGGATGCCCAGATCTTCCTGTTCATCCAAAAAAGCTTTGCAGCTGAGAGAATCAGTGCCGTCATACAGATCAAACATAATCAAAGTCTTGCCGGTGCGTGTCAATCTCGATTCAAAGGACACAACCTCACCTTTGATCACAACACCACGTTCTTCTTCTTGGAGATCGGCAATAGGTATAGCCTGTCCACTGATGGATCCCTGGAGTAGACCACGCTTGCGCCGATTATTCCTGCGAGAATTACCATTACTTCCACCGTTTTCTGCAACGGCGAAGGTTTCTACCTGACGAACCTGTTTGACCGCTTGCTGCAAGTAGACTTGCTGCGAGAAAGACTCGTCAGACTCCCCTGCCTGCGCCGTCCACTCGAAACGAACACGCAAGACTTCGGGTACCGCACTACGAACCGCCTGGGCTAGTTCGTCCCAGAGGGCTTTATCCCCTTGGGGTTCACCTTTCACGAGAAATGTCCATTCCCTTTGCTCCAGATCCACGCCTATTTCCGTAATTTCCAAGTTGGCGGCGATGGGATTGGAACTTAAGGAAGCTAAATAATACTTATCTTCAGGCTCCAGATACAAGGAAGCCAAAAAATCACCTCCAAAAAAGATGAGCCCCTAGGGGCTCGACCTCCAGGGTCCGCCAAGCTATTCATCATCATGGTCAGTTAGCATCGACTTCACAATATCCCGATACATCTCCATACGAGCTTGCAGCCCGAGAAGCAAACCCCGTTTTTCTTCCTTCGTCACTTGCGAAAGGAAAGGCAATGGCACCTTGACAACCTCAACGCCCTGGCGCTCCGCATGATGCTTCAGGGCCATCTCCACCCCAAAGCGGCTTTTTTCAAGCTTGGGGACTGAGTCAAAAAAGGCCTTCGTCACTGCACGCTGTCCTGAGAGGGCGGGCGCTAACTTCTGCGCTAAGTCTGTAGAAACGCGTCCCTCAGAGAAAACGCCAATACTCATGGCAGTCTTGTCCGAGAGCACGGGTTCAACGAGCGCCTCAATATGTTTCGCCCCCAAACCAACTAAGTCCGCATCGACAAACAATAATACATCACAAGATGTCTGGTCGGCACCTACTTTCATGGCCCCGCCCTTCCCAACATTCTCCTCGAGCGCAACCACCTTAATGGGATAGCGCGAAGCAACCTTAACGGTGCCATCGGTGGAACCATCACTGACTATAATGATCTCATCGATCATAGAACTTGCCAGCAAGGCCTCTATGACCTCCCCGATTGTCTGCTCCTCATTATAGGCAGGAATAATCGCAGCTACACTCACCTGGCGTCGCCATCCTTTAGAAAATTCTTGATCGCAGGTACAACCTCGCCAATCGGGAAGTTCTTCCTTTCCTTCGTGCGGCGCATCGTGATTTCCATTTCCTCATTTTGCAAGGATTTTGCTCCGATCGTAACACGAATAGGAAAACCGATTAAATCAGCATCCTTAAACTTCACACCGGGACGCTCGTTTCGATCATCCAGAAGAACCTCTATACCTTCCGCCTTAAGCTCCTCATAGAGCTTCTTTGCTGCTTCAGCCTGCGCTTGATCCTTCATGCTTACCGGTACCACAATGACATGGTACGGTGCGATGGACACAGGCCAGATGATTCCGTCTTCATCATAGTTCTTCTCAATGACGGCGGCAACTGTACGTCCCACTCCGATCCCGTAACAGCCCATGATCAACGGAGTTTCCTTGCCGTTTTCCTCTAAGAAGGTTGCTCCCATGGCATCGGAGTACTTGGTACCTAGTTTGAACACCTGTCCCACTTCAACCCCTCGAGCGCCTTCCAGCGTACTAGAGCAGCGTGGGCAGGGGTCTCCAGGCTCCGTTTCTTTCAGGTCTGCAAAGCATGTTACCTGAAAGTCACGGTTCAGATTAACATTGATCGTATGGTGGTCGTCCTTGTTTGCACCAACGACTACATTAAGCATGTGCTCTATGGCATAGTCGGCGTAGAGGGGAATACTCAAACCTATCGGTCCTGCAAATCCCGTCTTAGCACCAGTAACCCGATAAATGGTCTCATCAGGGGCTAGATCGAGATCTGTACACTTCAGGAGTTTCCTTAGCTTAATCTCGTTGAGATTATGGTCACCCCGCACGAGGGCTGCGATGGGCTTGCCATCTGCCACATAAAGAAGGGTCTTGATACAGTCTCCTTGCTCAACCCCGAGAAACGCGCTGATCTGGTCAATGGTGCTGGCCCCTGGAGTCGCCACGGTCTTGAGCTCTGCCAAAACCTGCTTTTCCCCGCTTTGAACAGGCAATCGAACACCTTCGGCCCGCTCCGCATTGGCCGCATACTCGCATTCTTTACAAAACAGAACCAAATCTTCGCCCGATTCAGCCAAGACCATGAACTCATGGGTTACATCTCCCCCAATCGCGCCAGAATCCGCTTCTACGGGATGAGCATCAACGCCACAGCGTGCAAAGATGCGCTTATAAGCGTGGTATGCAGCCCAGTAACTCTGATCGAGGGTTTCTGCATCCCGATCAAAGGAGTACATATCTTTCATGATGAACTCACGACCCCGCATCAGCCCAAAACGCGGTCTCATCTCGTCACGATACTTATTTTGGATCTGATACAGTCTTAGTGGGAGCTGGCGGTACGAACGTACCTCAGAGCGAACCAAAGCGGTAATGATCTCCTCATGCGTTGGCCCAAGGCAAAACTGCCGCCCTTGTCGATCCTTGAGTCGAAACATCTCATCGCCATAATCCTTCCAACGCCCGGATTCCTCCCATAATTCGCCAGGCTGTATGATGGGCATCAGCACTTCCTGACCATCGATGGCGTTCATCTCTTCGCGAATAATCTGCTCGACCTTACGAATCACCCTAAGTCCTAGGGGAAGAAATGCGTACATTCCCGCGGCCGATCGGCGCATGAGTCCAGCTCTGAGCATAAGTTTATGACTAATGATCTCAGCCTCAGATGGAGTTTCTCTTAGTGTGGGTGAATATAACTGCGACATATACATAGCGTATCTCCTATCTTTCTGCAAGCAGACTATTGGCTTCTGCCACCAAAGCGTCGACTAATTCGCCTTCAGGAACTTTGCGTAGAATCTGTCCATGACGGAAAACAAGGCCAACGCCCTTACCCCCTGTAATCCCTAAATCAGCGTGCCGGGCTTCACCCGGTCCATTCACGACACAACCCATGACCGCTATGGTTATGGGCAGCGGAAAATCACTTAGACGCTTCTCCACTTCTGCCGCTATTCCTTCTAAATCAACCTCAGTTCTTCCGCAAGTCGGGCAGGAAATGAACAGCGGGCCCCTGCGACGAAGGCCAAGGGCTGAGAGGATGGCCCAACCTACTTTAACTTCCTCAACAGGATCTGCCGTGAGAGACACCCTCAGCGTGTCACCTAGACCGCGCGACAATATGGCCCCAAGACCTGCTGCGGATTTCACTGTGCCAAACCACTTCGTACCTGCTTCGGTAATGCCTAAGTGTGTCGGATAGCTCACTCGTCTGGACAGTTCTTCATAGGCTTCAACAGTCATATCAATATCGGTGGATTTGAGCGAGACGACAATATCGTAGAAGCTCAATCGTTCGAAAATGGCGATATGCTCTAGGGCACTTTCGACCATGGCCGTTGCCGTCCTACCGTAGCGCTCAAGCAGCGGTGCTGACACCGAACCTGAGTTAACCCCAATTCGAATGGGCACTTGGCGCTCCTGCGCTGCCTTGACCACCTCAAGGACTTTGGCCTCGGAACCGATGTTTCCTGGATTTAGTCGTAGTTTGTGCACTCCTGCTTCGAGGGCCTGTAGTGCTAGTCGGTGATCAAAATGAATGTCAGCGACCAACGGCACAGGGCTATTCGCTACCAACGTTGATAACGCTTGAGCGGCCTGGTTATCAGGGACCGCTACTCGCACGATATCACATCCGGCAGCCGCCAAAGCCTCAATTTGCCGAGATGTGGCCGCAGCATCTCTGGTATCTGTATTCGTCATGGATTGTACCGTAATAGGTGCTCCTGCTCCTATAGGCACGTCTTTAACCATCACCTGGCGAGTGGAATGACGCATCGTTTGCACTTCCTTGTCTATGAAAAAAGGTTGATCCTCACTAGATCCTTAAATGTGGCAAAAAGCATCAGAGCCACCAAAAGGGCCAAACCAATGAACTGGGCTATGCCCCTTGTTTCTGGCTTCAATGGCTTTCTTCGCACCGCTTCAAGCAGGAGGATGAGAATCCAACCGCCATCCAGAATGGGAACGGGGAGCAAATTGAGAAGGCCTAGGTTAATGTTCAAGATGACGGCCAGAATAATCAGGTTCGGCAGCCCGTGACGGGCGGTTTCGCCCACAATCTGCACAATGCCGATAGGACCCGACACCTCAACCTTTTGCTGCCCGGTGATCATCATGCCAATGTCTCGAATCAACTGCGTGGTTAGTCCCCAGGTCTGGGTGAAGGCGGCCCTTACACTAATCAGAAATGGATATTGCGCCTTAGAGTCAATGCTCACACCTACCCTGCCTAGACCATCACGATCCTCAGGGGTTACCTGGAGGGTTACGAGTTCTTGCTGGCGACGAACGACCATTTGCATTTCCTGCCCCGGAGAGAGTCCAATTAGCTCCACGATCCGCTCCGAGGTGCTGACGCTCTCCCCATCAATGGTCACAAAAAGATCGCCTGGCTGCAAACCGGCTACTTCGCCCGGTGAAGCAGGTTCTACAAAGGTAATCGTGGGAGGTACGGCGATCAACATAAAGTACAGAACGAACAAGACGATGGCAAAGACAAAGTTCATCAGAGGGCCCGCGGCAATTGTGCCGAGGCGCCAGGGCAGACTTTTGTTGTTAAAGCTGCCATCATCATCATCCGCTACTTCCTGCTGGGTCTCGTCGGGATCGTCCATACCTGCCATTTTCACAAATCCACCAAGAGGAAATGCCCGCAACGAATACTTCGTCTCTCCCTTCCTGAAACTCGCAAGGGTGGGCCCAAACCCCAGGGCAAATTCATACACGCGAATCTTAGCAAGCTTCGCTACGACAAAGTGACCTAGTTCATGAAAAAACACAATCGTACCAAATATGACTACAAAGGCAATTAATGTCAACACGACGTCACCCTCTCCGATCCATCAAAGCTCTCGACCTTAGCCGTGCTTCTTGGTCTATGGCTAGTATTTGCTCAAGCGTGGGAAATGATTTACCTTGAAATGTTTCTACCACCATTCCTACGATCTCTGGGATCTCAGTGAATCGAATTTTCCGTGATAAAAAGGCGGACACCGCTTCTTCGTTAGCGGCATTTAACGCAATCGGCTTTTCACCGCCAGCCTCCCCAGCTTCATAAGCGAGGCGTAGACTAGGAAATCGCACCCAGTCCACTGCTTCGAAAGACAAAGTTCCGGTCTTGACTAAGTCAAGGGGTTCCACTAGAGAAGCCCCTATTTCTGGATACGTTAGGGCATATTGGATGGGCAGGCGCATGTCTGTCGTACCAAGGTGCGCAAGGAGTGACCCATCCTTGAGCTGAACCAGGGAATGCACAATACTCTCTGGATGGACCACCACATCGATCTGGCTGTAGGGAAAATCAAAGAGCCAATGGGCCTCAATGACCTCTAAACCTTTGTTCATCAAGGTGGCTGAATCGATGCTGATTTTTCCTCCCATATTCCACCGCGGATGCGCGAGAGCTTGCTCCACAGACACTTGCTCTAAGGGATCTGGATAGCTCCGGAAAGGACCACCCGAAGCAGTTAGAACGATTTTCGCTACATCGTCTTTGTGCCGTCCATCAAAGAGGTTCCAAAGGGCACTGTGTTCCGAATCAATGGGCACGACCTGCTTGCGGTACTTCATCACTAAGTGGCCCCCGGCCACCAAGGTTTCCTTATTGGCTAGAGCCACCTGTTTCCCCGCTTCTAGGGCTAGGAGTGTTGGTCTAAGACCAGCGGAACCAACAACGGAAACAACGACAAGATCGCAGGCCGGATCGCTTACCATTTCACCGACCCCTTCCAGTTCACTGAAGACGGGAATAGAGAACTCCTTCTGCAAGGCTTTGGCATGTTCTGCACTGGAAATAGCAGCATATTTGGGCCTAAACTCAGCAATCTGCTTGCGTAGCAAGTCATAATTGGATCCAGCGGACAGACCGTGGACCTGAAAGCGTGGCTGATGACGAATAACATCAAGGGTTTGGGTTCCAATGGAACCGGTCGAACCAAGTATAACTACACGTGACATCAACATCAATCCTTACCTATGAATGCTTTGAGAAAAACCATGAGCACGGGACCTAGCACCGCACCAAGGGGACCCCAGAATCGAAAACCAGCATACAGTGCAATTAGGGCCACCAGAGGATGCAGACCCAAACGTTCACTAACCAAGTGCGGCTCTCCCCATTGTCTTAAGAGTAATAGTATCAGATAACCTATACCCAAGGCTAGAGCCATCAACGAATTTCCTGACCAGATCTGCATGATAGCCAAGGCAAAATAAACGAGACCCGGACCTAAAATGGGACAGAGATCAAAGAAACCCACGAAAAAACCTGCCAACAACGGGTAAGGAAGATCAAGTATAACAAATAAGAGCATGCTTAGACCCGTTGAGACAAACATGAAGAACAGCTGTACCTGGATAAAGTGCCAGAGGGCCCCTGAGGTATCATGATAGATCTGACGTGGGCTCAAGTCCCTAGATTTGGGCAGTTGCTTGAGGAGACTCTTCGTCAGAATCCTCTTGTCTCGGCAAAGAAAATAGGCACTGATGGCTGCGATCGTCCAGAGCAGGAAAAACTCAGGAATGGCCCACACCCACTTGGCTAGAGTCTGTATGCCTAGTCCTGTATCAAGGCTTGGCAACACCTCCAGCATGGGAACGCTGGCCATAAATCTTTGTACATGGGATGATAGGTAACTAGAAACGTCCGCCAATCCGTCAATCTCGCCCAACAACCTCACCACAAATAGCACAATCGCCCCAGGTAGCGTCAAGAACGCAGCTGCAGCCATAAGCAGGGACGCCATGGATCTAGACCAGCCTTTTGCTTTTAGGAAACTCACTGGCACATCGATCACAAAAGCCAGAAAGAGTCCAAGATAGAACGGGCCTAAATAAGGAAAGGATAGGCGCAATACGAACAAAATACTAAAAAAAGCTATGCTAGCCGTAACAAATGGCGGCAAATCCTTCACCCCTCATTGGGGTCAGGAAGCTTAAGAGAATATGCTTAGTAAGGTAAAGAGTACGGGAAAGACAAAGGCTAGAGAGTCAAATCGATCGAGGATGCCTCCGTGACCAGGCAATAGTGAACCTGTATCTTTGACAGCCCGTTCTCGTTTGATGGCTGATTCGACTAAATCACCAAGTTGAGCGCTAAACGAGAGAACGAGCGCAAACAAAACCAGAGGTACAATCGCACTCTCTGTGGCTAAAGCAAAACCCAATCCTGTTAGGGCTGCTGTGAACAGGCCAAATAGGGCCCCTTCAACGGATTTCTTTGGACTGATGGAAGGGGCAAGCTTACGCTTACCATAGCGAATCCCGCCAAAAAAGGCTCCCGTATCCGTCATCCAGGTGACGGCCAAGCCAAAGAAAGTCCATACGATGCCAAACTCCTCTCGTACCAGGACCAAGAAACTATAGAGAACGACCACATAGAATAGGGCAAGGAAATTGGCAGCCGAAGAAAAGAGATGCATCCCGCCGAAGGTGGCACGAACTAGATAGTACAGGAACTGGAATACCAGCCACAGAAGTAGTCTCGTACCGTCTAATCCACTATATGTCGCCACCAAAAAAGATAGTCCCGACACTAGAAGATAATCGAGGTACAAGCCAGGGCCACTAATTTTGACAAACTCCACAAGACCTGCCAGCATCACCAAGAACACCAAGATACGCCAAATTAGCCCTCCAAAGTAGAGCGCTAAGAGAAGAATGGGTATACCAATGGCCGCCGTGAGAATTCGCTTAGCTAACATGAGTTTCTATCGCTCCTTCACCAAGACTTGACCGAAACGGCGGTCTCTTCCGGCGTAATTCTGAAGAGCATGTTCAAAATCGTCTTCGCCAAAATCTGGCCATAGCACATCCGTCACGTAAAACTCACTGTAGGCCGCCTGCCAGAGCAGGAAATTGCTCAAGCGCATCTCGCCACCAGTCCGAATGATTAAGTCCGGATCGGGAGTCGGATGCGTGTATAGAAGGCCCCCGATGGTTTTCTCGCTAATCTCTTCCACCGCGATTTCTCCTTGGGCAACCTTTTCAACGAGTTTTTTTACGACGTTTAGCACTTCTTGCCGTCCACCATAATTGAATGCGACGTTGAGAATCAATCCCTCGTTTTCTGCAGTAGTCTCCTCAGCATGCTTCCAGACTGCGAGAATGTCCGACGACAAGCTTGTGCGGTCTCCCACCAGTCGAACTTGTACGCCTTCCCGATTGAGTTCTTCGATTTCCTGCACAAAGGTTTTGTACATGAGATCCATCAAGAAGTCCACTTCTTCTCGGGGTCTTGTCCAGTTTTCGGTGCTAAAAGCATAAACGGTGAGAGCGGATATGCCCCGATTCGAAGCGTAGCGCACCGCTGTCTTCAATGCCTTCACACCCTGACGATGACCCAAGAAGCGGGGAAGAGCTCTGCGGCTAGCCCAACGACCATTCCCGTCCATGATGATAGCCACGTGTTGCGGCAGTCCGTTTACCATGTCCTTTTTCAACGTTACACCCCACATCTTCTAGCATACGGTCCAATCCGCGCTAGCGCACACAACAACTAAGGTCTTTGCTAGGAACGCTCCGTCTTGCACCGATATAACAAAGGCGTCCTCCGCAGAAGACACCTTACCCGGCGCGGCCGTGAACTGGAGCTCATAGGATACGGCTTCTTCCTGCAGGATCTGCTGAGCCTCGCTTAGGGGATATCCAACTAGGAATTCCCAGTCCAATACAGCCTTACTCAGTTCACTCAAACCTCCATAATCTCCTTTTCCTTGCTCTTCAGCAGTTCATCAACCTGCTGAATAAAGGCATCTGTCTGTTCTTGAATCTCACTCTGCACGCGATGGGAGTCATCTTCAGAAATGTCACCGTTCTTCTCTAGCTTCTTGACAGCGTCATTTAGATCGCGACGAATATTGCGAATCGCTACTCGGTGTTCCTCAGCGTCCTTGCGGACTATGCGCACGAGATCCTTGCGCCTCTCTTCGGTCAGGGTTGGAATGGCCAGACGAATAAGCGTACCATCATTGCTCGGAACAAGCCCAAGGTCTGAGGTGAGAATCGCCTTTTCTACGTCCTTAATGGATCCTTTGTCCCAAGGAGTAACGACCAAAAGCCGAGGCTCGGGTACGCTAACGCTTGCCATTTGGTTCAAAGGAGTTGGTGTACCGTAATATGAGACCGTAATACGATCCAAGAGTGCCGGATTTGCTCTGCCGGTTCGGACAGCTGAAAATGACCGCTTGGTGGCTGCAATAACCTCTTCCATCCTAGCTTTTCCATCCTGCATGATTTGATTAGTCACGTTGTTCGCCTCCTACATATGTACCAATTCTTACACCGCAAATTGCTCTTTCGATGTTGCCTGGTTCATCAAAATTAAAAACAATAATAGGAATATCGTTGTCCATGCACAGTGAAGTGGCAGTAGAATCCATTACACCGAGGTTTTGACTAAGCACATCGATGTAGCTGATTGTTTCATACCGAGTAGCATCTGGATTAAGGCGTGGATCACAATCATAGACGCCGTCGACCCCGCGTTTTGCCATGAGAATAACTTCTGCCTCAATTTCTAGTGCTCGCAGCGCTGCTGCGGTATCGGTAGAAAAATACGGGTTGCCCGTACCGGTGGCAAAGATCACCACACGTTCCTTCTCTAGGTGGCGGACAGCTCGGCGCCTGATATAGGGTTCGGCTATCTGGCGCATTTCGATGGCCGTCTGTACCCTTGTGGGTACGCCGCAACCCTCTAGGGCATCTTGCAGGGCAAGAGCATTGATTACTGTAGCTAACATTCCCATATGATCAGCCGTAGTGCGATCCATACCCTTAGCGCTTCCGGAAGCTCCGCGCCAAAAGTTGCCTCCACCCACTACAATGGCGATTTGTACCCCGAGTTCGATCACATGGCTGATTTCTGCAGCAATGGTGCCGACCACCTCAGAATCGATTCCGAAGCCATTGCCTCCGAGGGCTTCACCACTCAATTTAAGGACAACTCTCCCGTATTTTGGCACTGCCATAGACATCTCTCCTTTACTATTCTGCGCCTGAAAGCAGATCCCTCCACTTAAAAAAAGAGAACACCGAGGTGTTCTCCTATTTTCCCATCTGGGCTTGAACTTCCGCGGCAAAATCCTCTTCTCGCTTTGCGAGTCCTTCGCCCCGCTCGTAGCGTGCAAACCTTCTCACAGAAATCTTCTCACCAATCTTCGCGACTTTAGCATTGAGCAAGTCGTTGATGGTCATATCTGGATCCTTGACAAAGGGTTGTTCTAGAAGGCAGATTTCCTTTACGTAGCGGTCTACGCGGCCTTCAATAATCTTGTCAATGATATGGACCGGTTTGTTCTCGTTCTCAGCAATGGTCCTATAGATCGCACGCTCATGATCCAATACCTCTGTGGGAATCTCTTCCCTCGAAACGTACTCTGGCTTCGATGCAGCGATGTGCATGGCGATATCTCTGGCCAGTTCATGAAACTCATCAGTTTTTGCCACAAAGTCGGTTTCGCAGTTGACTTCCACCAACACACCGATCCTGCCACCCATATGAATGTAGGATTCTACAACACCCTCAGCTGCAATCCGGCCTGACTTCTTAGCTGCGGCTGCGAGGCCCTTTTCACGCAGGAAATCTATAGAGGCGCTCATGTCACCATTTTTCTCAACCAGGGCTTTCTTACAATCCATCATTCCAGCACCTGTTTTCTCTCGAAGCTCTTTAACCATGGCTGCAGTAATCTCTGCCATAAAAACCCTCCTTCAAAATTAGTCAAAAAAAGGGGTGAGAGCCACTCTCCCACTCCCTCTTATTACTACGTTTATGCTTCGTCGGTAACTCCGTCGTTTGCTTTTTCATCGGCGTTAGCGAAGCTAGCGCCCTCTTTGGCATCAACAACGGCATCAGCCATGGTTGTAGTCAAGAGTTTGACAGCCCGAATAGCATCATCATTGCCTGGGATCACATAGTCTATTTCATCAGGATCGCAGTTTGTGTCTACTACGGCCACAATGGGAATCCCTAACTTACGTGCTTCAGCGACCGCAATACGTTCTTTCCGTGGATCAACGATGAACACAGCACCAGGTAGAGTCTTCATACCGCGAATTCCACCTAAGAAACGAGTTAAACGGTCCTGCTCTTTGCGTAATTCCATTACTTCCTTCTTTGGCAATACATCGAAAAGACCGTCTTCTTCCATTTTCTCAATCTCTTCCAGTCGAGCGATGCGGGAGGTAATTGTCTTAAAGTTGGTCAGCATACCACCTAACCATCTCTGGTTTACAAAGAACATACCACAACGTTCTGCTTGCTCGCGAATCGTCTCTTGCGCTTGTTTCTTGGTACCTACAAATAGAACTGTCTCACCATCTGCTACAGTATCACGGAGAAAAGAAAATGCCTCTTCTACCTTACGTACTGTCTTTTGCAGATCAATAATGTAAATACCATTTCTCTCAGTGAAAATGTACTCTGCCATTTTCGGATTCCATCGGCGGGTCTGATGCCCGAAGTGAACGCCGGCCTCTAACAACTGTTTCATTGAAATAACGGCCAAATCGCCCACCTCCTCTCTAGTTTTTTTCCTCCGCTTCCGTCATCTAGGGACAAGACCAAACTGGCACCTTCGTCTCCTATCTAGAACCGTGTGTAGTCTTACACCACTTGCTAATATAACACATTTAGTTGCTTTCAGCAAGGGGTTTGCGGTCTTTATTTAGCTCTAGGATAAGTTGAACTTCACCTAAACCTAATCCGAGCTTCTTGGCTATGCCAATCTGGTCCTCGCCCTCGCCCGCGAGTTCCAATACAGCCATAACCTTCGGTGATTGCACCGAGGCGGGCAGGAAGCTTGCAATGATCTGGTCCTGTAGGCTCAAGAGGGCACTTTGCTTCTCATCGATCTCTGCTAGAATCTCCGCCTGCCTTGTCTCTAGCTCGCTAAGGGATTCTTCAATTACTGCTTCTAGCATGGCATAGTCGTCATTCGGGCGCGTAAAAAGGCCGGGACGAAGGACAAAGATGCCTACGATGGCTACAGCTAAGCCTAAGGAGAACACCAGAAAGAACTCCATCCATCGCCACCCACTCTCTAGGCTCGCAAGTCGATGTGCCGCCTATTTCTCGGCTGCCGCTGCTCTTCTTGCTCCTCTTGTTCTTGTTGCCCAGGCCGCCTGCCTTCGTTCTCTTGACGGTCTCGAATTTCGTCTTTTTGCTTGTTCTTTTGCACCCTTTGCTCACGGGCGGCAAACTCCTCGGTTACCTGGGGCGCCATTTTCCCAGCGGCTCCAGTTGGATCCCCTTCGCGATTCATGCGGGGAACCTGGTCTGACCTAGAAACAAGGACCTGGAAGTCAGGAAACTTTATGGACATCACGACCCCTCCGTTCTCAAGCGAGTTTACTACGCAGTGTCAACACAGCCTTGGTGTGAATTTGCGATACTCTAGACTCTGATACGTCCAAGACATGACCAATCTCTTTTAGTGTAAGCTCCTCGTGATAGTATAAAGCGAGGACGAGTTGTTCTCGCTCGCTCAGTCCCTCGACCGCTGTCGTTAACTCCTCAATATTCTCATCTTGCAGGATCCTATGGTCGGGTAGAATTTCTTGGTCAACCACAAGGTCAAGCACTTTGAGACTGTCGCCTTCTTGATCCCCCGTTACAGTTTCGTCTAAGGAAAAGAGGTTAACTCCTTTCACTTCCGTCACGAGCTCATAGTAGTTTTCTGGCGATACCCCTAAAGCAGCTGCCACTTCATGATCACTCGGACTGCGCCCTAATTCATTGGTAAGATTGTAAACTTGATTCTCTAGGGTTCGTATTTTCGACCTTACGCTCCGTGGCACCCAGTCCATAGATCTGAGCCCATCGAGAATGGCCCCGCGGATCCTTGTGCCAGCATACGTTTCGAACTTGATATTGCGGGTCTCGTCAAACTTTTCCAAAGCATCAAGTAAACCAAAGAAGCCAAAGCTCTCCAGATCGCCAGTTTCAACACTATTCGGCAGATTCATGGCCATACGCCCGGCCACATACTTAACCAAGGGTATGTATGCATCAAGAAGCTGATCTCTGATCTGAATGTCATTGGTCTTCTTATATGTATTCCACAGCTGATCTAACCGCTGTTGATCGTTATCAGATGCCATAGGTTCACCCCCAGGGGGTTTGTGGTTACTTCTGGTTGTTGCGAACAATTTCGGCCAACGTGATCTGGCGCTGGAACACAAACTTAATAATCGATTGCCTGAATTGCTCTGCTAGATCCTGAAAAGCCATTCCGTAGTCGAATCCGGAGTCAGTGGGAACTATGCGCGTTACAATAGCGTCGGCCACAATTGTATCGTCCTTTAGATTGAAGGAAATACGGATCTCATCTTCAAGTTCAAAAGAGCGCGAGGCACGGAACAGGAATCCACCGCCACTTAAATCTAGCATGATTCCTGATTGGGACGGCGATTCCTCACCGTCTGCTTCCGTGCACACAAAGATGGCGTCAATGGAAACTGGGACACGCAGGAAGCCTCGTTCCTGGGTTTTTTCCCAGGTACCGAGCAATCTCAGCTGTAATAAGGGCAAATTAGCGTGGAGGCGTTTCTCTATAACTGCCTGGTTCGTAAACCGCCCCTCTTGAATGCCATCCTTTAGCTTAAACTGTACATCGAGGCGACTGCCTATACGAAGTGGGACAATCACTCCCCTTTTTATGGGAGCACCTATAACGAGCAGGTTATCATAAGCATCTTCAACTCTCGTCCGATAGATCTCAAACCCTGCTCCGCTTTCTACATGTAGCTCGACTGATTGGTTTGGTAACAGTTGCATATTCGTCCCTCACTAGGTGGTCAAAAAGTCATGTACCTTGGAGAAAAACCCTTTAATGCCTGAAGATGGAACTTGAGTCTTCTCTCCAGCTAACACACCTGCAATTCTCTTCAGTGAACGGCTGCTCATAGCCGTCGGAAAGGCTAACAACACAGGCTGCTGATCTGAGACAGCCTGAGCAAGCTGTGACTCTTGGAGAACGTACCCAATGTACTCTACTTCCCACTCCACATACTCCCGGAGAACGGAGTTGAGCTTATCGGCAACGAGTTCTGCTTCAGTGGGATTCTTAGCCATATTGACCACAAGCCGAACTTTGGCTTCGGGGCTCTGCTGGTGAATCACCTTAAGTAAGCCGTAGGCATCTGTGATGGCCGTGGGCTCTGGCGTGGTAACGACCAAGATCTCGGTGGCTGCCAGAACGAAGCTTAGAACATTACGGTGGATTCCAGCGCCTGTATCAAGAATGACAAAGTCAAACTCGCGATTGAGCTGTTCAAGAGACTTAATAAAGACCTCCAAACGCCAACCATTTAGGTTCGCGAGATCCGTAATACCTGAACCTCCCGAGAGAATTGTTAGACCTAACGGTCCTTCTACCATGATCTCCTGCAACGTCTTCTCGCCCCGAAAAACATGGCCCAAATTAAAGGCAGGTGTAATACCCAGGACGATGTCCACATTAGCCAAGCCTAGATCCACATCGATCAGCGCCACCCGATGGTTGGTCTGGCGCAAGGCCAAGGCGAGGTTTGTAGCGATATTCGTCTTACCGACCCCACCTTTTCCGCTGGTCACCGCAATGATTCTAGATCCTCGGTCGCGTTTTCCGGCGAGTCTTCTCAAACCCTCTGCTTGATCTATCATATTTCCGCTTCCCCCAAAATAAGCCGAGCAATTTTATCGTTTGTTGCTACGTCAATATCCTCTGGTACCCCCTGCCCAGTGGTGACGAAGGAGAGAGGAGCCCTCGTGCGCTCACAGGTCTGCAAGATGACTCCATACGTCGTTGTCTCATCGAGTTTCGTGATAATTACCCGGTCAACAGATACTTGGCCAAATGCCTTTACAATCTCGTCAATATCTTGCGGTTTGGTAGTAGCACTGATGACCAAGTGTATTTCCGCCTTAATACCAGCGAGATAATTCTTCAACTCCGATATCTGCAGGTAGTTGTTATGGCTGCGTCCCGCGGTGTCAATGAGGACTAGATCGCGATCCTGCATTCTTCCTAGGGCGTCTTTAAGCTCCTTAGGGCTGTAGGCCACCTGAACCGGAATGCCGATGATCTCTGCGTAGGTCTTAAGCTGTTCGACCGCGGCTATCCGGTAAGTATCGATCGTAATCAAGCCTACATTCTTAGCTCCTATTAAGCTAAAGTTAGCCGCGATCTTGGCAATCGTCGTTGTCTTGCCTACCCCGGTAGGACCAATGAGAACCACAATTCTTTGTTCGCCCGAAAACTCCCAAGGGTCGACCGTGACCACCCGCTCTGCAACCAAGCCGCAGAGTCGAGTCCAGATCGCGGCCTCGTCGTTCCAGTCTTGCTTGGGTAAACGGGCAAGGACATCCCTAAGTAGTCCTTGTACCAGATCCTTGGGAATATCACGGCGAACAAGACGTCCATACAAACGCTGAACAGCCTCTGACATGGACGGATCAAAGCGCAAGGTCTCAGGCTGAGAGGCTACACTGGCTGCCACTTCTTGTCTCTCAGGTCTAGTCTTAGTGGCAGGAAGAGGCGGATTTGAACTCTGATCAATAGCCCCCACAACCTCATAGCGCTTTGGACCTACACGCCCCCAAAGCCAGCGCCTCTTGGAGACGGTATGCAAAATGATGGCATCGGCGCCATACTCACAACGCAAGCTTTCTACCGCCTCTTGCATCGTTTTTCCCGTAAACTTCTTAACCCTCATGGATCTACTTCACCATCCCAACAGCATTCACCTGAATATCCGGGCTAATCTCATTATAAGACAACACAATTAGACGAGGGATAGCACGTTCTGTGAGCCTTTTTAGGGCCATCCGAATTTGTGGAGATACTAATATCACCGGATAGGGCAAGACGTGTTCTTCCAGGGCTTGGCCTATGACCTGGTAAAGGTCCTGCAATGCCCTGGGATCTAAAGCAATGCTCAAACCACGATCTGTGTATTCGATGGCAGCGGCGATCGTTTCCTCCCACTGCGGGGTGATCGTCAACACAGTTAGTTCGTTTTTCTCCAGATACATCTGCGAAACCTGGCGTTTGAGAGCCTCGCGCACATATTCGGTGAGATAGTCTGGATCCCGAGTGATGGTGGCAGTATCAGCCAATGTCTCCAAAATGGTGACCATATTGCGGATGGGTACGCCTTCCCGGAGCAAGTTCTGTAATACTTTCTGAACCTCTCCAATCGTCAACAGATTCGGAACCAACTCATCGACGACTGCTGGGTATTCGTCTCGAGCGCCATCAAGCAGTGTTTTGACTTCTTGACGTCCCAAGAGTTCATGGGAATGCCCGCGGATGATCTCAGTCAAATGCGTGGCTAAGACCGCCGGCGGATCCACAACAGTGTAGCCTGCGTACTCTGCCCTTTCTCTGGTCTGGGCGTCAACCCACAGGGCATTCAAGCCAAACGCCGGTTCAGTCGTGGCGACTCCAGGGACACTATCTGTGACCCCACCTGCATCCATGGCCAAATAGTGGCTAATCATCAATTCTCCACGTCCTACCTGGATTCCTTTAATCTTCAGCACATACTCGTCCGGATTGAGCTGTAGGTTATCGCGAATACGAATGATTGGAACCAACAGCCCAAGTTCGATGGCGCACTGACGCCTGATCATGCTAATTCTATCTAACATGTCGCCTCCCTGACCCTCGTCAACTAGGGGAATCAGGCTATAACCGATTTCTAGCTCGATCTGATCAACCTGGAGGAGGGAGATCAGTGTCTCAGGCCGGCGAGCTTCTTCAATCTGCCGTTGCTCTATGGCCTCATCTTCCTCGATTTCTCCCCCTTTTTCGCTCCTCCATAGCCCATAGGCTAGGCCGCCTAGCAGTCCGCCGATAAGGAAAAATGGGATCTTGGGCAAGCCGCCAATCAGGCCAAATATAGCTACCACAGCTCCCGCCGCTGCCAACACTCGATACTGCGAAAAAAGTTGCCCAGTGACATCTGTCCCGAGATTACCCTCTGACGCACCACGAGTTACAATGATGCCGGTGGCTGTGGAGATTATCAGAGCAGGAATCTGTGAAACCAACCCATCCCCCACCGTCAATAGAGTGTATCGGTTGATGGCCGCCGAAAAATCCAGGCCTCTTTGGAACATACCCACGGCAAATCCACCCAAGAGGTTGATGATGGTGATCATGTTGCCGGCAATGGCATCACCCTTAACAAACT
>CAZAJB010000001.1:0-119160 GCA_964485345.1 uncultured Clostridiaceae bacterium | reverse complement strand
AGGGGTTTTACACTGCGCATTTTCCCTTGACAGGCTACCACCTGACAATATACGATGGAACTGCATTTTGCTTGGTAGCAAGATAGGGGGCAAGGCTCGTGGTTGACCCAGTATACAAGAGATTGTTAGTCCGTCTTATCTTGGCCTGTGTCATTGTGATCATGGTGGTGTTTGTGATGCCTAGGCTCGTTCAGATCCTGTTACCCTTTCTCATGGCTTCTCTGGGAGCTGCCATCATTGTTCCCATCGCCCAAAAAATCAACCTGTTCGCGGGTCGTTTGAACAAGAATATCAATCTTCCTAGGAAGGCTACCACATTCGTTCTGAATATCTTAGTCTTGATTGCCTTGTCTTTTGCCGTTTATTATGCGGCGTCTACGCTTGTGAGAGAAGTGATTTCCTTAGCTTCAAGTGTTCAACAGAATTGGTCAAGCATTGCTGTGAAGTATGACGAGCTCTTGGAGCATCTCACCTTTAATACACAGTTGATGCCGGAGTTCGTGATTGATGTTCTAGAAGACGCGAAGGATAGCATCCTCGTCTTTGTGCAGGATCTCAGCAAGAATATCGTGAGCTTTACAGTATCAACGACAGCATCTGGAATAACAAACACAGCTACCTTTTTCGTGAACGTAATAACATTCTTCCTGGCGCTATTTTTCATCAGCCTAGATTCTAGCCTGATCTCCGACTGGATCCACAGGTACACGAGTAGGCGCGCCATGGAAAACTTTTCCCTTCTCAAAACGTCGGTCATAGCTGCTGTGGGCGGTTATCTCAGGGCACAACTCATCTTGGCTACCTTTGCCTTCTTGTTCATGTTTGTGGCCCTTACGATCTACGGTCAGCCTTACGCCTTTACTATAGCACTGTTCCTTGGATTCATCGACTTGTTACCGGTTATCGGCACCATTGCCATGCTGCTCCCGTGGGGAGGCATTGAGTTCTTCGTCGGAGACCTCAATAAGGGTATCTTCCTAATCTTGGTTGGCATAGCGTTTTTTTTGATTAGAAAGGTCATAGAGCCCAAGATAATGGGCGATCAGACAGGATTACACCCCTTGTTAGCTCTCCTTAGTACCTATGTGGGTCTGCAGTTTTCGGGGGTGTGGGGAGCGGTCTTAGGTCCCGTGGTCTTGATGCTGATGATCAGCATGACCAAATCAGGGATTTTTGCCAACACGGCCTCTGATCTGCGTGGAGCATATGGCGCCGTATCTGGCTGGTTCCGAAATGAAGAGTGATGGATTAAGAAAATTATCGTAAACCTATTCTTTGCCACCGGGTAACGAGTCAGGTGTTCTGCAGCATTCCGTTAGGTCGTAGAAGGAGTGTTGAAGGGCACCTTTCTGTTTTTGAAAGGAGAATTTTTGCGATGAAGCAATCCTTATTGCGTACATTCTGCCGGTATGTCAGTTTGAACGTCCTGGGCATGGTCAGTCTTTCCTGCTACATTTTGGCAGACACCTTCTTTATTGCACAAAAACTAGGTGTCCAGGGCCTTGCAGCATTGAATCTATCCATTCCCGTCTACAGCATGATCCATGGTATGGGCTTGATGATCGCAATCGGTGGCGCAACTAGATTCAGCATCTTGCACTCGCAAGGAAGCCCCAAAGGAGCTAACACCGTCTTTTCCACCGCCTTGCGGGCCGGCCTAGCCATTAGTCTCCTCTTCGTGCTGCTTGGGCTCTTGGGCTCAGGCTATCTTGCCGAGCTGCTAGGGGCCGACGAAAGCACCTTGCCGATGACCAAAACCTACTTGGCTACGATCTTGGTTTCTGCCCCATTTTTTATCACGTACAACGTCGCATTGGCCTTTGTACGCAACGATAACAGTCCCAAACTAGCCATGATCGCCATGTTGGTGGGGAGCTTTTCTAACATACTCCTGGACTATGTATTTATGTATCCGCTTGATATGGGGATGTTCGGGGCGGCCCTTGCCACATGTCTAGCTCCCATTATCAGCTTGAGTTTGCTGTCGCCTCATTTTGCTAAACAGAAGGATAAACTGGGCATGTTCCGAGATAAGCTAGCCTGGAGTTTACTTCCCGACATTTGCGCGCTCGGGTCCTCTGCCCTGATTGTGGAGCTATCATCAGCTGTTGTGATGATCACGTTTAATCTAGTGATTCTTGCTTTACAGGGCAATACCGGTGTGGCTGCTTATGGGATTGTTGCTAACCTGGGCCTGGTTGGAGTGGCAGTATTCACCGGCCTGGCCCAGGGAACCCAGCCCCTGGCTAGCAGACTCTATGGGGTGAAAAGCATACAACTGACGGAAAGGGTGAGAGAATACGCTCTCAGGACGGCAATTGTCCTAGCTGTTATCATATATCTCGGTGTGCTTGGCTACTCCGAGCGGATTGTAGCTCTCTTCAACAGTGAGGGTAATTATGAGATCGCCCACATGGCAGTGGAGGGACTACGCATCTATTTCCTTGGTTTCTTCTTTCTGGCTATCAACGTTGTCGAGGCAACGTATTTAAGTGCCACCGAGAAGCCCCAAGACGCCTTTCTCATCTCCATTGGGCGTGGAATACTGATCATTGTTCCCCTGGTGCTGATTCTCAGCCGCATCTGGAACATGACAGGAGTCTGGTTAGCCTTCGTCCTTACTGAATCTACTGTAACCTCGTTGACGGTAGCTGCAAAACGAAGAAGAGCGAAATTGTCTGCCTAGTGCGGATTTTTCCTGCAGACTGTCTGCAACGCGAGTAGGAAAATATTCACATTTATGAGGTTTTCTGGTACTATCATGATATGTGAGTGTTTCACAAATCAGGCGAGAGGGAGGGCAATCAATCATCTCCGCTGGTGTAATCGGACAAGAGTCAAGGAAAAGGGAGGCGCGTGATGCGCGCAAACTTGGCCATTGTGTTGGCAGTGACGGCTGAAACTTAGAAGAAAAGTGGGGGAACAGAGATGGTGAAAAGAGGAAAATCCCATTTGGGAAGGCTTCTGGTCCGAGGACTCTTGGTAGTGCTCCTTCTCGTTATGGTGTTTGCTGCTCTGAACTACAAGCTGATTATAGGCATATACCATGGTATGACTCTCTTCGAGCCAACCAAGCTAGCCGTAAACTTTCGCTCCGCGGATCAACGATTCGCATCCACGCTGGTGGCTACGGGGGATGATGTATCTCCGTTCACATATAATCGGCAAGAGCTGCCCAAACAGTACCAGTATGCAGGGATGACCAAGAGCATTGCAGAGTTTATCGAGGGTACGGATACAACGGGCCTAATTGTGACCTGTGGAAACCAGATTTTATATGAAGAGTACTTCCAGGGTAATACGGATACATCCAGGGCGATTGTCTGGTCTGTGTCTAAATCGGTGGTTTCTGCCTTGTTGGGCATAGCTATCGAGGAGGGGTACATCAAGGATGTCTCCGACTCGGTGACGGATTATGTGCCGAGCCTGGTTGTGAGTGGGTATAATGGTGTCTCTATTAAGGATGTCTTACAGATGTCATCGGGCATCAGCTTCAACGAGGACTATTTTGACCCCTCCTCGGATTTTAGTAACATGGCGCCGCGGTCGGTGGGTCTAGGTGGACCTCTGGAGGACGTTTTACTCGCGCTTGAAGGTAAGTATGAACCAGGAACCGTCTGGGAGTATACAAGTAGCGATAGCCAGGTCTTAGGCATGGTCGTGAGGGAAGCGACCGGCATGGACTTAGCTTCCTATACCGAGGCCAAGTTGTGGCGGCCAGCGGGGATGGAGGCAGATGCCTACTGGCTTACAGATAGCGTAGGAGTGGAATCGGCCTTCGGTGGTTTCAATGCCATTCTCCGCGATCTAGCGCGTTTTGGCAATATTTACCTAAATGAAGGCTTCTGGAACGGCAAACAGATCATTCCGTCGAGTTGGGTGCAAGCGTCCGTAACAGCAGAGGAGGCCCATCTCCTACCCAAGGAGAATAAACTTGGGTATGGTTACCAGTGGTGGGTACCCGGGGGCGATGAAGGTGACTTTATGGCCGTGGGTATCTATGGTCAAGCTATCTATGTTAGTCCCAAGTACAATGTCGTTATTGCTAAGACCTCAGCCTACCGTGAATATGAGCAGTACGGAGACGCGATAGAGTTGGAAACCGCAGCCTTTATGCGAGCGATCGCCGGTTTTTTTGGCGGAGCCATCTAGTCTCCCAAGCCAATACAATGACCGAAGAATGCCTCCTGCATCTGGAGGCATTCTTCCTGACAAACAAATACTTGGTATGTGAAATAGGCCTACTTAGCTTGCAGCAGGAAATGGGCTCCTAGTATGTAATCTGTTAGTATAGTATGACGAGAATGGAAGGTTATTGATCTTGAATAGAACTGGTGAATTTTACGTGGAACAGCGTCTCATCGATTCGCTCTTAGAATCCTACGTACGCTTATCCGTTTTGAGGGACTCGCGTAGTGGGACAGTACAAGGATACCCCGTGGTAGACCTGAATAATCAAGCTGCCCGTGTCTTTGGCCGCTCCAGAGAGGACGTAATTGGCAGGGATATCTGTGAAATTCTGGCCATGGATAGAGTCCGCCGGGAGTCATTCCGAGAGCGTCTTGAGAGTCTAGATGGTTCAGGGATCTTTGATTTTCACTTCGAAGAGATGGGTCGGCGTTTCCTAATCCGTCCACTACGGGTCTCCACCGAGGACATCATCCTCTTTTTTGTTGAAATCACCTATCGCCAGAAGGCGGAAGACGCAGTTCGGATCCACGAAGTTCTTTTTGACAAGGCTCAAGACATCATTCTTTTTGTGGACATGTCCGGACAGATAGTCAATGCAAACGAGAAGGCTTGTGAATCCTATGGTTATACCAAGGATGAGCTGCGGCTCCTAGGAATTGAGGACATCCGCCATCCCTCGGCTCAGGCGTTCTTTCAGGAGCAGATGGGGCAGGCAGATGAGGATGGGGTTGTTTTCGAGAGCATACACGTGCGATCCGATGGAACTGTTTTTCCCGTGGAAGTCAGTGCCAAAAGTACAGAAACGGAACGGGGGAAAATCCGTATCCACATCATCCGGAATATTACCGAACGTAGGGAGCACGAGGAGAAGATCGCCTGGTTGGCCAGATATGATGGCTTAACGGGCATTCTCAATCGACGGAGTTTCATCGCCGAACTGGATGAAGAGATGAAACGAGCACAGCGCAAGATGTCCAAATTCGCGGTACTGCTTTTTGATATTGACCGGTTTAAGCTCATTAACGATAGTCATGGTCATGCCACAGGGGACTACATCCTAGCGCTAGTCGCCAAGCGAGTTAAGGCCGTTCTGAGAGAGAATGACCAAGTAGGCCGTTTGGGCGGTGATGAGTTTGTGGTGTTGCAGACGGATATTCAAACGGAAGGGGATGTGGTTGCCTTGGTAGAGCGAATCTTTGCTGCGTTGTCTCAGCCAGTGTCGTATGAGGGAGCAAAGCTGGTGCTCAGCATCAGCTTAGGGGCAAGCCTGTTCCCAGATCATGCAACAGACACGGCAGAGTTGATGCACTACGCTGATCAAGCTATGTACCATACGAAACGTAACGGCCCCAATGGATATTCGCTCTACAGGCCAGACGTGACGTATTAGAAACAAAGGGGTAATTCTATGAGACAAGTCCTGTCGCTTCTATATATTGGGTACTTACTGTTTGTCATGCTTCTAGTCTTTTTCAGTAGGAAGAAACCCGCCCAACGCTTTAGCTGGCTGCTGGCACTGGCATTTCTCCCCGTGGCGGGGCTTGTGATCTACTTGTTGTTGGGCAGCGAGAGCTATTGGTCCTATAAACGGAGGAAAATTCGTCAACGCCACAAAGGGCTTTTTTTGGAGCTCGATGAGATTCTAGAAAAGGGTAACAATCCGTCCCGCAGAGAGCTTTCTCCCATCCAGCTCTTTCACGCCCGCTGGTGTGGGAGCATGTTTACAGATGATAATGCTGTGGAGATTTTCACAAACGGTAAACCGAAATTTCAGCGCTTGTTTGAGGATTTGCGCGCCGCCCAGGGTCATATTCATGTGCAGTATTTTACGATCCATAATGACCCCGTAGGCAAAGAACTGATTGCCATTCTCAAGGAAAAGGCAGAGCAGGGATTGGAGGTCAAACTCCTCTACGATAGTTTTGGTTGCTTCATGACTTTTGTTCGACCCCTCTTTTGGGAACTGAAAAAAGCAGGCGGGCAAGTGCGGGGCATTCGGCCCTATGCCCGTGCTCTGAATTACCGAAATCACCGCAAACTAGTGATCATAGACGGTGAGATCGGTTATCTAGGTGGAATGAATGCAGGGGAGCGCTATGCCCTCGGGGTCAAGGGAAGGGAGTGGAGAGATACACATATCCGCATGACGGGGGGCGGCGTCCATGATCTTCAGCAAATTTTCATGTCAGATTGGATTGCTTCCACACGTAAGGAGCGCATAGGGTTCAGGCAGCGGTTACGCCACTATTTTCCAGAATCGCATGGACAGGGCGATTTGCCGGCCCAGACTGTAGCGAACGGACTCTATAACAGGTTCATCCATCAAGACGTCATTAATATGAGTTACTTCAATCTCATTACTAGCGCGAAAGAGAGGCTGTGGATTCAAACGCCGTATTTTTCGCCGTCGGAACCCGTTTTGCAGAGCCTGAAAACCTTAGCGTTGCGCGGCGTTGACGTGCGCGTGATGACCTCAAGTTATTACACCTTCGGCGGCCTGTTTCACCACAATATCAAGAATTATTACTTTAGGCATCTGGTGGACAGCGGCGTCAGGGTGTTTAGGTACAAGGGTATTATGCATGCCAAGACGATGCTGATCGATGATGACCACCTCTGTATAGGTACAGTGAACTTGAATTTCCGCAGTTTGGAGCGTGACGACGAACTTTTTGTCTATTTTGAATCCCAGGAGTTGAACCGGGAGTACGCCGCAATTCTTGGCGCTGACGCCAGCCGTTCTGTGGAACTTGACTACGTGAAATTCAAGAAGCAAACGCTGCTGTCTCGTGCTTTAGAAGCGGTTGTAAGTCTCTTTTCTCCATTATCTTAGCTAGGGGAGAGCGTTGGGAGGAGCCCTATGATCGAAGGAGTCTCAAAAAAGGAACAAGCCTTGGCCAGGTTTACGTCAAACATTGGGGTTTTTTGTTGTCCCATTTGCGGAGATGGGTTGCGAGTGCAAGAACAGGGAGTGACTTGTAGCCGCAAGCATCGCTTTGATCTTGCCCGCAAAGGCTACCTGAACCTTTTCATGGGCGCTCAAGCGAGTCAGTACAATACGGAACTCTTCTTGGCGCGGCAAAAAGTCTTTGCAGCAGGAGTCTACGATCCCCTAGTGTCTACTATCGCGGGGCTCATTTGCGATCTAGAGTTTGAATTACCCTTTATTCTCGATGCGGGCTGCGGGGAGGGCTCATTCTTAGCAAGGGTGGCCAACGAACTGAGGAGCGCCCATCTGATTGGGATCGATATTTCCCGTGATGGCGTTAATCTTGCCACTTCCCATCAGGCAGGTATTATGTGGCTTGTGGCAGATTTAGCTAGACTACCCCTTGGCCCCGAGAAAATGGACATTGTACTCAGCATTCTGTCGCCTGCTAACTATGGAGAATTCCACAGGGTACTGAAGCCGGGAGGAACGGTTATCAAAGTGCTACCAGGCCAAGACTACCTACGTGAGCTGCGGGAGCGTCTACCAGGCGTTACTGAGTACTCGAATGAAGATGTTCTGAGCAAGTTCGCAGACAAGATGGACGTTCAGAAGAGCTCGCGCTTGCACTACAGTATTACGATGAGGGATGATTTGTGGCAAGCTATGGTACGCATGACGCCTCTATGCCAACATCGGCAGATTTCCGGGCAGGTTCCACAGAGGCTGACTATCGACTTGCAGATCGTACAGGGGTCTTGATCTAAAGAGGAAATTGTGGTCAGGGCAAGGGTTTTCGTAAGATCTGTCGAACTGTATATAGTGGGAATCAAGGAATTGATTAGGTCGGGGGTTTTTGCTCGTGATACTAGACGATTTAGACTTGGGGAGAAGGCAACGCATCCTAATCGTCGAGGACGTGCAATTGAATGCTCAAATTCTGCTAAACGTTCTGAAGGACGATTATGATCTTGGAGTGGCCAACAATGGGCTAGAAGCCCTAGCCATGGTGAAAGAGCAAATGCCTGACCTGATTTTGCTCGATATTGTCATGCCTGAGATGGACGGCTATGCTGTTTGCGCTGAGTTGCAGGGCAACCCAAATACTCGTGATATTCCCATCCTTTTTTTGACCGCCTTGGAGGGGGATAAAAACGAAGCATATGGCATAGAACTTGGGGCCATGGACTACATCAGAAAGCCATTTAATGTGCCCGTGATGAAAGCCAAGATTCGCAATCATCTTGAACTAAAACGCTACAAGGATATCTTAAAAAGGGATAGTAGGGTCGATGGACTTACCAGAATTCCTAACCGACGGCGCTTTGATGAAGCCTATGATGAAGAGTGTTGCCGAGCAGCACGGAACAAGACTCCACTTTCGGTGCTGATGATAGATTTGGACTTCTTCAAGGCCTACAATGATACCTATGGACACTTGCAGGGTGATGATGTTCTGAAGCTGGTTGCAAAAACCCTATACAATACGCTACAACGCCCAGGTGATCTAATTGCACGGTGGGGAGGCGAAGAGTTTGTGGCCCTATTGCCGCAGACAGCCCTAAAAGGAGCTTGTCAAGTGGCAGAACGCTTGCGTCTTGCTGTTGTTGCCCTAAAGATCCCTCATGAAGCTCACGCTTCTGGGCAGTTCTTGACTATCTCGGTGGGAGTAGCGGCATCGACTGATGATGACTGGGGAATGCATGGAACCCTCTTACAGAAGGCAGATGAGGCGGCGTATCGCGCTAAGAGTAATGGCCGCAATACCGTTGTTGCTTACGCCGAGTCATAGACCCCAGATAGGGGCGGCTCGCAGCGTCTTGGTGAACAAAGGAAGGGAGCGAACTATGACAGCAATTGAGTTTGCGATTAGCATGGAGCTTGAGGGAGAACAGTATTATCTGGAACAAGTAGAGAAAACCCAGCATGCGGCTCTGAAGACGGTATTTACCCTATTGGCGGCCGAGGAGCGGGAACACGCTAACGTGTTGGAGAGCTATGCTGCTCATACCTCCTATGAGTTACGTCAAAGCCAAGTCCCGGAGCATTTTGAGAGTGTTTTCCAAGCTGAGCAGGATCTTCGAGTTGATTTCAAGGCGAGGCCCGAGCAATTGGATGCCTATGAGCTGGCGTTGGAAAAAGAGAAAGATAGCATTACCCTCTATGACAAGATGGGTTCTGAAGCTAGTTCTGAGGAGGAAAAACGGCTCTTTAGCTTTTTGGTAGAGCAGGAAAAAATCCATTATGAGGCTTTTCGAGAGTTAGTCGAACATGTCATCAAGGCGAAGCAATGGGTAGAATCGGCAGAGTTTGGCTTGCGGGAAGATTATTAAATAGAACTAGAAGAGGAAAAAAGAAGACGCCCTGAGGGCATCTTCTTTTTTGGTGCGTTTCAACTTAGCCTTTGACCGCCCCAGCGGATACACCCTTGGTAATTTGCTTTCTAAAAATCAGATAGAAGATCACCATCGGCACCAGCCCAATGGTCAGGGCAGCGAACTGACGGCCATGATCTGAGGCCAAGGCCCCCGAGAACTTGAGGATTCCCACAGGGAGCGTTCGGAGGGCGTCACGGGAGACAAGGATATTAATCAACATAAACTCGTTCCAGACACCCGATACATTGAGAATAGCTAGGGTAACACCTACGGGCTTTGCCATCGGTGTGACGATGGAGGTGAATATTCGGAAGTATGAAGCGCCGTCAATACGGGCTGACTCAATGACCGAGTCAGGAATTGATTTGATAAACTCGGTACACAAGTAGATGCCGATAGGTAAACCCATACCAACATAGGGAATCAAAACTCCCACGCGGGTATCGTATAAACCCACGGCAATCGACATCAAGAATAGCGGGACCATAATCGATTGTATGGTGAGCAAAATGCCGATGATAAAGCTCCCATGCAAGAATGTCGTTGCTTTGGAGCGAATCTTGGCAAAGGCGAAGCCCGCCATCAGGGAAAAGGCGATAACGAGTAGGGTTGACGCTCCGGTAAAGAAGATACTGTTTACAAACAAGCCATCGAACTTTGCCAGGCGCCAGGCGGTCGGATAGTTGCTGAAGGTTGGATTTTGTGGCCAGCCTAGCAAGTTTAATTGGAACTCCGTGTTTGTCTTGAGCGAACTAATAAAGAGCCAAAATAGGGGATATAAAGTCAGAACAGTAAAGATACCTACCATTAGGTAGACAAAGATCCTGAGGACAGGATGAAAATCGCTTTTCCTAATTCTCTGCTCCTTCATTCTTCTCTACCCCCAAACCTCGCCTCGGTGGACCTCACCATGAGAATTAGCACAAAGCTAGCCAGTACCATAAAGACGGAAATCGCATTCGCCAATGGATAATTGGGAGAGTGTCGAAAGGCGTTATCATACATGTAAAGTGCTAACACCGATGTTCTGCGGGCGGGATTACCGCCAGTCATGGCGTAAAGCAGATCAAAACTCTTCAACGACCCCGAAATGGCTAAAATGCACGCTGTGACCATGACTCCCGAGAGGGCTGGAAGCATAATGCGTATCAGCACTTGCCACTCTGTGGCACCGTCAATTCGTGCAGCCTCAATTAGGGCAGGATCGATTTTTTGCAGATTAGCCAGGAACATGATCATGTAGGTGCCCGTGTACATCCACAGAATAACAAACAGAACGGGCACAATGGCCAATTGAGGATCAAAGAAGAGTTCGTTCTCCCAACCTGGTTGGATTTTTTGCATAAATTCGGTAAAAGGTCCATAGGGAGAGAAGAAGGACTGCCAGAGTCGCCCCACGATAATGGTAGAGATTACACAAGGCAGATAGATAATTGTTTGGAAAAAATCCCCAAATTTCACCAGTCTTCGATGGATTACATAGGCAAAGAGAAATCCCAGTGGAATCTGACCAAAGACCGATATGGCCATGATCAAACCGTTATTTTTTAGAGAAATCCAAAAGTACTGATCGTTGAGCATGCGGATGTAATGCTTGAAGCCGACGAGCTGAATATTGGGATTATTAAAAATGGGACCTCCGTTGTAGTTCGTAAGACTGAGTATGAAGGAAAAAACAGTAGGGAATGCCATTACAGCCCAATACACTGCCACCGCTGGTAGAACTAGTAAAAGGTATGCACGGCGTTCCTCGGTCCACCACTGGGTTACCCTTTTCATGGAAACGCTCCTCCTTAGAAGAAAGGGGCGGGCACAGACTCGGCCCGACCCCTCTGTGGTATTTATGCTGCCTTATTGACGTGCAAACCAGGCGTCAAATGCTTCTTGTGTTCTTTCTGCTACTTCCATCGGTGTAGCAAATCCGAGTCCGATTTCTTGGAGACCAATGTTAATTGGTGTGTAGACTTCTCCTTCGAAAATATTGTCTAGAACTTCGGTGGTTACTAAGATGTCTTCGTAGTAGCGGATTCTCTCCACGACTAATGGCTCGATGTCGTCAGAGCTGACGTCAACGCGGCTAGGAATGGTACCAGCAGTTTCTAGACGCATCTTTTGTACTTCTGGGCCTTGAAGCCACTTGATAAGTTCCCAAGCGGCTGCTTCTTTGGCAGAGCCAGCTTCGATCTTGGAGTTCATGCCAAAACCAACACCGACAACACCAGAGGAAGAAGCTTTGTTAATCTCACCTGGGATGGCAGGGAAGATTGTCATTTTGAACTCGGGTTGCGTCTCAACGGGAATCAGAGCTTCTCCTGTTGTTGCGTCTGTGAGGAAGTTGCTCACTTTCCAGTCTCCGTCAACCATGAATGGAGCACGGCCTGTGGCGAAAAGTCCGTTTACTTCGGCGTAGGAAGTCTGCATAATCTTCCGGTGAAGCACGCCATCTTGGTACATCTGTGCGTAGAATTCAAGGGCTGCAACAAATTCAGGATCCGTAAACTTCGCTTCGCCAGCAACGATCTCGTTGAGTTTCTCGTCACCAACAATACGTCCTACGATCATGGAGAAGAGGCAGGATTGGATTACCCAGTCATCCTGGGCTCCCATGATGATGGTGTCCAAACCGTTGGCTTGTAGCACTGGAACCATGGCTACGAGCTCTTCATATGTTTCTGGCATGGAAAGTCCCAGGCTGTCGAGTAAGGGTACATTCACATACAAGGCATGACTGGATGTCATGGTTTGTGGTAGTTCAGCCAGGTATCCACCTGCTTGAGGGGCTAATACGGCTTCTTGATAGTATTGTCCATCGGCACCTAGAAGTGGTCTTAGGTCTTTTACTAAGCCTAGAGTGTGAAGAGAGGTAGAGCGACCACCTGGCCACATATAGATGACATCTGGGAGTCTATCGGCTGCGGCATAAGCTTCGGTCTTTTGATGGAAAGGTTCCAAGAAAAGGTCTTCTCTCTCAACAATGATGTTTGGGTTGCGAACGGAGAACTCATACCAAACCTCGTCGAGTTCTCTTTCTGCACCTGGAGATGTGAGGTCGAAATAGTTCAAGACTGAAATCTTAACTTGTTCTTGGGCAAAGGTAGCAGGGACAAACACACTAGCCATTAAAAGTAGAACCAAAAGCAATAGCGTAGACTTCTTAAGCATTCGTTTACCTCCTAGTCGATTTTGATAGTGACAACGGACCAACCAATACACCGGTAAGGACACCACCTCCTCTTGTCATTTTCTGCTCATGTCTACCTCTCAAACGGCACAAAAGCGGGCGTAAACCAGTTGGAAACAACGAGTCCCGCTGCGCCAAGGAGATCGGAAACATCATCAAACCTCGAGCTTCGTACTTGAACATTGGAGGGAATAACGGAATGCTCCAAAATGGAATCGTAGTAGTGCTGGCAATGCTCAATGACCTCTTGCTGGAATTCACCCCAGATGCCACCAATCGTGATCACTTCAATATCCAGGATGAGCCCCCAATGGGCACAGGCTAAGGCTAAGGCCGCTGCAGCATCTTGCAAGACTTCCCTAGCAAACTCGTCTCCCTCTTTGCAGAGCTCCATGAACTTGGCACGCGTGAGCTCCTGGCCAGTTACCTTTGCGTAACTCTCCTGAAAGCCTTTGAAATAAACATAGGGTTCTAAGCACCCGTGTTGTCCGCATCTGCACAGTTTGCCCCCGGGGATTAACGGCACGTGGCCAATCTCTCCGGTGACAAAGCGCGATCCTGTGAGCAATGTCTTATTTGAGATAATCCCGACGCCAGCCCCTGACTCGGTCTTAATATACATGGAGTTTACGGTTTCCCTTGCATTACCTATCCAAAGTTCGGCTAAGGCACAGGCGTTGGCGTCGTTTTCCAGCAATACAGGCAAGCCCATGGCCTCGCCAAGAATCTCGGCGACCGGTACATCTTTCCATCCTAAGTTTAGGGAACGGATGACCACACCATCTAATGGGTGACAGATGCCTGAGGCGGCGACGCCGACTCCGATAATGTGTTCTTGTTTGATAGAGAGCGAGGCGAAAATGCCCATTAAGGAAGCTGCGACATATGGCAATAACACATGTGGTTCAAGGGATTTGGGCTGTAGTTGCTCCTTCACGAGAATCTGACCCTTGAGATCGAGTAGGGCAACGACGCAATCGTCGCGCAATAACTTCACCGCAGCCACGTAGAGTTTGGTGTGATCAATATGGAGATAAATAGGGCGCCTGCCACCAGTTGACTTTGCGTGACTTCCTTCCAAGACCACACCTTGTTGGATCAGCTCAGAGACGATCCTGGTGATGGTAGCTGGGCTCATTCCTGTAAGTTCAGTTAGTTGAGAGCGGGAGCAGCGACCATGTTCATACAGCGTCCGCAGCACTGTAGAAGCGTTGTATGTACGCACCAATCTTGTACTACTAATGTGCCCGCTCACTTGACGCACCAACTTTCTTCCACTGTGAAAACATCTAATCTTATTTTAACGCATAGCTATCGTTTTTGCAACACATATATTTAACTTAATTTCATTCGCACAGTTTCCCCAATTAGGACCTTGAATCACATTCTTTCTTTCGCAGGAAACAAAGGGTAGAATATGCAAGGACAATGTTATTCGAATGTGGAATAAAGTTTAGAACGGATAATTATAGGACTATCGAAGGGGTAGATGTATGCTAAGATTGAGTGGTTCCGATTTAAGTGGTCATGAGGTTGTAAGGTGCATTAGGCAGGGCTTGCCAGTGACCTTAGATCAGGCCCAACTTGAGAAGGTATCCAAGGCTAGAGAACTCGTTGTGGAGTTGATTCGTCGAGACCAGCCAGTATACGGAATTAACACTGGCTTTGGGCTACTAGCGAATACATCCATTTCTGGAGAAAACGTGGCCGAACTACAGCGTAACTTGATACTAAGTCACAGTTGCGGTGTGGGAGAGCCTTTTTCTGATGCGGTTGTCAAAGCGATGATGATTTTACGGGCTAATGCACTTATGAAGGGCCATTCGGGGATACGTCCCGCAGTCATCGAGCTCTTAGTGGAGCTCGTGAATAGAAATGTGACACCGATGATCCCGAGCCAAGGCTCTGTTGGGGCCAGTGGTGATCTGGTTCCTTTGGCACATATGTCAGCAGTACTCTTAGGGGAGGGGCAGGCCTATTTTGAGGGTATTCTCCATTCTGGAGCTGAAGCCCTGAGGCGGGCAGGCCTAACTCCAGTCACTTTAGAGGCCAAAGAAGGACTGGCCTTGATTAACGGAACACAAGCCATGACTGCCCAAGGAGTCTTAGCTCTGCACGATAGTGATATCCTTCTGAAGACGGCGGATGTGTCAGGCAGTCTGACGCTAGAAGCGCTTTCTGGCATTCCCAGCGCATTCGATGAGCGGGTCCATGCCTTGCGATCGCACAAGGGACAAATGGCTACGGCTTCGAATTTGCGCAGGATTTTGGCAGGAAGTGGATTGGTTTATAGCCAAGAACATGAGAGAATTCAAGACGCCTATTCGCTGCGCTGCATTCCCCAGGTCCATGGAGCATCTAAGGACGCCTACGGCTATGTGGAGAGCGTACTCACAACAGAGATCAATTCGGTAACTGATAACCCCATTTTGTTTCCTGACGATGGCGATGTGATCTCGGCAGGTAATTTTCATGGTCAACCGGTAGCCTTAGCTTTGGACTTTCTGGCGATAGCCCTCTCCGAGATAGGCAACATCTCCGAAAGGCGTATCGAACGATTGGTCAACCCTCAGCTGAGCGGATTGCCCCCCTTCCTAACCGAGGTTAGTGGACTGAATTCTGGGTACATGATTGTCCAGTACACTGCTGCGGCCCTTGTTTCGGAGAATAAGGTTCTGGCCCACCCAGCGTCAGTGGACTCAATACCAACTTCCGCAAACCAGGAAGATCATGTTAGCATGGGATCGATCTCCGCACGCAAGGCGCTACAAATCCTTGCCAATGTGCAAAACATCGTAGCCATCGAAATCCTTTGCGCTTGTCAAGCCTTGGAGTTTCGAGACATCGAACTGTTGTCCCCTGCGACCCGAGCGGTCTACGATTTGGTTCGAACCCATGTTCCAGCCCTTAAGAAAGATCGTTTTTTGGAACCCGAGATCCGTGTGGCAAGGGATCTAGTTGTCACGGGTAAGGTGGTAAAGGCAGTGGAAACCGTGATTGGAAACATAGGATAGGAGGTAATTGAATGATTCAAGCACCAAGAGGAGCAAAGCTTAACTGTAAGGGTTGGCATCAAGAGGCAGCGCTGCGTATGTTAATGAACAATCTAGACCCAGAGGTAGCGGAACGCCCAGAGGATCTAGTGGTTTATGGAGGCAGCGGTAGAGCTGCCCGTAATTGGGATAGTTACGAGGCTATCGTGCGTACCCTCAAGACCTTAGAGGACGATGAGACCCTATTGGTTCAATCAGGCAAGCCCGTCGGCGTGTTTCGTACCACCCCCCAGTCACCGAGGGTACTCATCGCCAACTCGAATCTAGTTCCAGCCTGGGGGACCTGGGATCACTTCAACGAACTAGAGAAGAAAGGCCTGATGATGTATGGGCAGATGACGGCCGGAAGCTGGATCTACATCGGCACCCAGGGCATTTTGCAGGGGACATTTGAAACCCTAGCTGAACTTGCCCACCAACATTTTGGCAGCTCGCTTAAGGGACGCCTGGTCTTGACCGGCGGACTTGGTGGAATGGGCGGGGCTCAGCCCCTCGCTGTAACCATGAATGGTGGGGTGGCTATTGTTGTCGAAGTGGATCCAAGCCGTATTGAAAAGCGAATTAAGACCAGATATTGCCAGGTTTCCACAGATAGTATTGATGAGGCTTTACGTCTAGCTAAGGAAGCCCTAGATAAGGGAGAGGCGCTCTCTATTGGCCTCTTGGGTAACGCTGCTGAGGTCTTTCCTGAGTTTATTAGACGCGGCATTACGCCCGATGTGGTCACGGATCAGACTTCCGCCCATGATCCACTCCATGGTTATATTCCCCTAGGCTACAATGTGGCGGAGGCTGCTCAACTGCGTGAAGAAGATCCCGACCGTTATATCCGCTTGGCCAAAGAATCGATGGGCGCCCATGTTCAAGCCATGCTTGATCTGAAGGAGCGGGGAGCTGTCACCTTTGACTATGGCAACAATATCAGGCAACAGGCCAAGGATGTTGGTGTAGAAAATGCGTTTGACTTCCCTGGCTTCGTCCCAGCTTACATTAGGCCCCTCTTTTGTGAGGGCAAGGGACCCTTCCGCTGGGTGGCTTTGTCGGGCGATCCAGCTGATATCCATAAAATCGACGATAGACTCTGCGAGGAGTTTGCAGACAACGAGCGCCTTGTACGCTGGATTAAGATGGCCAAGGAGCAGGTGGCGTTCCAAGGGTTACCGTCTCGCATTTGCTGGCTTGGCTATGGTGAGAGGGCTCGTTTTGGTCTCTTGATCAACGAGATGGTGAAATCGGGCGAACTTTCGGCACCGATCGTGATCGGGCGGGATCATCTTGATGCTGGTTCTGTAGCTTCACCGCACCGCGAGACAGAAGGAATGAAAGACGGCAGCGATGCAGTAGCAGATTGGCCCATCCTCAATGCCTTGGTAAACGCTTGTGCTGGTGCTAGTTGGATTTCTTTACACCATGGTGGAGGAGTCGGCATTGGCTATTCCATTCACGCGGGCATGGTTGTGGTTGCTGATGGTACAGACGAAGGAGCCCAGAGGCTCGAGAGGGTGTTAACATCCGATCCGGGCATGGGTGTGATTCGCCATGTTGATGCAGGCTATGACTTGGCCATTAAGACAGCCGAAGAAAAGGGAATTCGAGTGCCAATGTTAGAGAAGTAGGAGGAAGACCTGATGTTACAAACACAAATCGTACAATGTGTTCCGAATATTAGTGAAGGACGCCGCCTCGAAGTGATCGAAGCGATCCTTGATCAAGTCCGTCAAACCGAGGGTGTAACGTTGTTGGACTATTCTTCAGACCATGACCACAACCGTTCGGTCATCACCTATGTGGGGGACTTGGCCAGCGTGCAAGAAGCGAGTTTCCGTTTGACGCAAGAAGCAGTACGTTTGATTAACATGGAGGAGCACCAAGGGGCTCATCCTAGAATCGGTGCCGTTGACGTGATTCCCTTTATTCCCATTGAAGGACTGACCATGAAGGAGTGTGTGGAAGGAGCCGCGGCGCTGGCAGAGCGGATCAACCACGAACTGAAGGTTCCCACGTATCTATACGGCGAAGCAGCTCGACAATCTACGAGGAAGAATCTCAGCAAGATTCGCAAGGGCAACTATGAAGGTCTCAAAGAGTCGATTCAAGAGGAGACAAGGCATCCGGATTTTGGTGAACCAAAAATGCATGAGACGGCTGGAGCGACAGTGGTCGGGGCTCGTATGCCCTTGGTGGCCTTTAACGTCAACTTGGGAACCAACAAGAAAGAAATCGCTGATACGATCGCCAGATATGTTAGGGAAAGCAATGGTGGGTATAAGAACGTGAAGGGCATGGGCGTCGTTTTGGAAGAACGAGGCCAAGTACAAGTTTCAATGAACTTGGAAAACTACCAAGTCACTCCCATTTACCGGGTGCTCGAGACGATTCGGCGTGAGGCTGCTCGGTATGGAGTGCCCGTCGTGGGAACAGAGTTGATTGGCTTGGTACCGCAACAGGCCCTCCTCGATGTGGCAAATTGGTATTTACAACTCGAAGACTTTGACTCCAATCAGGTCTTAGAGAATCGCCTGCGCTAGGGGGAATGAAGATGGGCAACAGCGCTCGAGTTGATCTGCTGATCAAAAACGGTCAGGTGGTCACTGCAGCTCACAAAGAGTATCCAGTTCGCGGAAAACAGATGCGGCAACTCGAAGTCATTGACCAAGGTTGGGTTGCTTGCGCAGGGGATAGAATCGTAGGGGTGGGGAGCCAAGAAACAATTGACCAACTGGAGATTACCGAAGAGACGCGAGTCATGGATGCCATGGGTCAGGTCGTAACTCCGGGGCTCGTTGATCCTCATACGCATCTGATCTTTGGGGGAAGTCGGGAGGATGAATTCTACCTGAGGGCCCGGGGTGCAGATTATATGGAAATTATGGAGGCTGGCGGCGGCATCGCCAGCTCCGTGCGGTCCACAAGAAAAGAGTCTTTGCACGAATTGGTTACCTCAGGCAGGCAACGTCTCAAGTGGATGCTAGGTATGGGCGTAACCACCGTTGAATGTAAGAGTGGCTACGGGTTGGATCTAGAAACTGAACTAAAGCAGCTCGAAGCAGTGCGTATTCTCCAGCAAGAGCAGCCGGTGGAACTTGTGTCCACCTTTTTGGGAGCTCACGCTTGGCCTGACGAGTTTAAAGATGACAAAGAAGGGTATGTGGATTTCGTAATCAACACGGTGCTTCCTCGCATTAGGGATGAGGATCTGGCGGAATATGTGGATGTCTTTACAGAGAAAGGTGTTTTCTCTGTGGATCAAAGCCGTAGGATTTTCCAGAGGGCCAAGGAGCTCGGTTTTAAACTACGTGTCCATGCCGACGAAATGAATACCTTAGGAGGAGCAGAGCTAGCAGCGGAAATGGGCATGTCTAGCGCAGATCATCTCTTGATGATCTCCGATCAAGGTATTGAGGCTCTAGGTGAGAGCGATGTTGTTCCTATCTTGTTGCCTGGCACCGCCTTTACACTGCGGAAGCCCTACGCACCTGCCCGCAAGATGTTAGATGCTGGTTTGCCTCTGGCATTGGCGACGGATTTCAATCCCGGGTCTTGCCCCACAGCAAACTTGGGACTCGTCATGTCGATTGCCTGTATCTACATGGCCATGACGCCTGAAGAGATTTTTCATGCGGTGACAATTAACGCAGCCCATTCCCTCGGCCGTAGTCACAGGATCGGCAGCATTGAAGTGGGGAAACAAGCTGATTTAGCCATTTTCGACGTGGACAATTATAAGAAGATACCGTATTTCATCGGTGTGAACTTGGTGACTACCATCGTGAAGCAAGGTCAAGTCGTGTAGAGGTCTTAAGTGATGTAGAAAGCGGTGATATTTTGCTAACTGAATTGACAATTGTTGAATTTGCCGAGGTTCTAGGCTCCGAAAAGCCTGCGCCTGGTGGCGGCAGCGCCTCGGGATTAGCTGGTGCTTTAGCCGGCTCCCTGGTCAAGATGGTCGCCCATTTAAGCGGAGAGGGTCAAGATGGGATCATATCTCGATCGCAAGTACTCTCCCATGAGCTACTTGACCTTGTCAACCAAGATACAGATGCCTTTAACCAAGTAATGGCTGCCTTCAAGCTTCCGAAGGGAACGGACGAAGAGAAGAAGGAGCGACGTCAGGCCATCCAAGTGGCAACTCGACGAGCCACGGAAGTGCCTCTGAAGATCATGGAAGTTTCCCTAGACGTGTTGAAATTGGCCCAAGAGATGGCATTTCATGGCAACAAGAATGCCCTAAGTGACGCAGGCGTGAGTGGCCTCTTTGCCGTCGCTGCCTGTCGGGGAGCGTCGTATAATGCACTGATCAATCTTCCTGGTCTCAAGGATGAAGAATTTGTTGCGACTACGAAGAAGCGCCTTGAGGAGCTATTAGCAGAAGTAGATGAGTTAGAACAGACAATTAGCGCACATGTTCGCGGCGCCTTGAACTAAGAATCACCACAGACGAAGGGGTGCTTTTTCCTCAGGGGAGAGCACCCCTCTCTACATGACCCACGAGCTAAGGAGTCGGTTGCATGGTTATTATCAAACAATACACGGATGAACTAGATGGAATCCAGTTGGGTGCCGGTTTCTTTGAGGGCTGGCCCAATCCTCCTACCCAAGAAGCACACAGGAGGATCTTACAGAAGAGCTACGTAGCTTTCGTGGCCGTCGATACGAGTGCGGGACGAGTTGTGGGTTTCGTTAACGCCCTTAGTGACGGCGTGCTTTCAGCCTATATTCCCCTTCTGGAAGTGTTGCCCGATTATCGTAGGCGGGGGATTGGCGCTAACTTGGTTAAGGCGATCCTCGGAGAACTCAAGGAACTATACATGCTTGATCTATGTTGCGATCAAGAACTGCAGGGTTATTACGAAAAGCTGGGGATGGTCAAGTCCTACGGTATGATCCATCGGAACTATCAGGCCCAAAGCGGGATAGACAAGTAGACAGGAAGGGGGCGAGAGGTTTGTGAATAACACGGACATCATTGCCTTACTAAGAAAAGAAATGGTGCAGGCACTAGGTGTGACGGAACCAGCAGCGATAGCTTTGGCCTGCTCAAGCGCCTATGCCGGGGTCACGGGTGATATAGAAACCATAGAACTTGGTATGGATCCAGGGATGTTTAAGAACGCTTTTTCTTGTGCTGTTCCTGGAACCGGTGACATGGGCATTGAGATAGCTGCACTTCTCGGTGTCTTGGGTGGGAATCCTGATCTGGGGTTAGAAGTCTTGAGAGACATAACGAAGGCTCAGATCTGCAAAGCGAAAGAACTGCGAGATCGCGAAGTGGTTAAGGTTCAGGTTGAATATGGCCTGTGTGAAGCTGATTTGCATCTCGAGGCCTTGGTTCATACTACGAAGGGTACCGGAAAAGCAGTAATCTCGGGAGCCCATGCTAACATTGTTCGCACCGAAGTGAACGGACGAGTTACCTTTGAGAAACTTGACGCAGACCGTCAAGACGAAGCATTCGATATTACTCAGTACAAAGTTGAGGACTTTGTTGGTTTCGTCGAGAACGTTTCGTTCTCACAAATTGAGTTTCTCTTGCGGGCGATTGAAGTAAACCGAGAGCTTATACAAGCAGGTCTTGGGGGAGCAGGAATGCGCCTTGGCCAAGGTATGCAGAGTCTGGTTGTAGCCGGAGCAATAGGCGATGATTTGAGGAGCTATGCTGAAATACGAACCGCATGCGCGGTCGATGCTAGGATGGGAGGGC
Source organism: uncultured Clostridiaceae bacterium (assembly GCA_964485345.1). Taxonomy (GTDB): domain Bacteria; phylum Bacillota; class Limnochordia; order Darwinibacteriales; family Darwinibacteriaceae; genus UBA5420. The sequence continues at coordinate 97,727 of CAZAJB010000001.1, read as the reverse complement.
TTCCTTTGCCTGCCATGAGTATCTGCGGCAGTGGTGATCACGGTATTATTGCTACGGTACCGCTTCTGGCGATAGCAGAACGAAAAAAGCTCGGGGAGGAAAGGTTGGCACGTGCTATTGCCCTGAGCTACTTGATTACGATCTATATAAAGAGTTTCTCCGGCAGATTGTCTGCGTTTTGCGGCTGTGCGGTAGCTGCAGGGGCAGGAGCTTGCGCTGGAATCACCAGCATGTTGGGGGGGAACTTACCACAAATAGAAAGCGCTATAGGCAACATGGCGGCCAATCTCACTGGGATCATCTGTGACGGGGGTAATTATGGTTGTTCGTTAAAGGCAGTCAATGGAGTAGGAGCTGCCGTCTTATCCTCGCTCCTGGCCATAGAAGGAGTAGCGATCCCGAACCGGAGCGGTATTGTGGGGGAAACGATCGAGGAAACCATGCAAAACATGGGTTCCATTGCTTCGCCGGGGATGAGAAAAACGAATGATACCATCATCGCTATTATGAGGCGGAAAAGAGGTTAATAGCGCTAATTTTCTTGACAGCCCCCGACCTCCTGTGATAGACTTTTGACTAAACTAGACTGACATGAGAGCAATGAAGGAATCAGTAGCAAACCATGGGTACTCAAGAGAGCAGACTGGTTGGTGCGAAGTCTGTAGAACCATGGTTTGGAAGGTGCTTCGCACCTTCCCGGCGAATTACACTCTGGAGCTTAAGCAGGTTGCTTCGGATTCCATCCGTTATCATGGTCAAGGTGGGCTCCTTATACAAGGGGCGCGCGAATTAAGGTGGTACCACGGGTTCTCTCGTCCTTTAGGGATGGAGAGGATTTTTTCATTTAAAGGGGGAATTCCTATGCCGAATGCATTTGATGTATTGGAAGAACGAGGTTTTATTGAACAGGGAACACACCCAGAGGAACTACGGAAACTCTTAAGTGAAGAGTCTGTGACGTTCTATGTTGGTTTTGATGCTACTGCATCGAGCTTAACCATGGGTCATCTGATTCCCCTCATGAGTATGTTGCATCTCTACAGGGACGGGCATCGTCCTATCTTCCTTCTCGGTGGGGGAACCACCATGATTGGCGATCCGTCTGGCAAGTCTGATATGCGACAAATGCTCACGACTGAGACAATCAATGCCAATGTGGAGAGCTTCAGGAGACAGTTCTCTAGGTTTGTCAACTTTGATGATGGATCTGCCATTTTGGAGAACAACGCCAACTGGCTTTTGGACCTCAACTTCATGGAGTTTATGCGCGAAGTCGGCAGGCATTTCTCTGTCAACCGCATGCTTACCATGGAAACCTACAAGTCTCGACTAGAATCGGGACTCACCTTCTTGGAGTTCTGCTACCTCTTGACACAATCCTATGACTTTCTCGAGCTGTTCCGCAGGCATAACTGCCGTCTCCAAATGGGAGGGAACGATCAGTGGTCGAATATTATTGGTGGATACGAACTCGTGCGTAAAGTAGAAGGGAAGCCCGTCTATGGCCTGACGTTCAAGCTCTTAACTACCAGTGCCGGAACGAAGATGGGTAAGACTGAGGCCGGTACTGTCTGGCTCGATGCGGAACGGACGAGTGCCTATGATTTCTATCAATACCTGCGTAATGTTGATGATGCAGATGTAGAGCGTATGTTGGCTCTCTTAACCTTCCTGCCAATGGAGGAAGTAAAGCGTCTCGGTTCCCTGGAGGGTTCTGGCATCAACCATGCCAAGGAGGTCTTGGCTTTTGAGGTGACAAAGTTTGTCCACGGCGAAGAGGAGGCCAGTAAAGCTGAGGCCACGGCGAAAGCGCTCTTCGGAGGTGGGGGAGTGGATGAGAACATGCCATCGACTACTCTGCCGCAAGCGAACTTTGCAGAGGGAATGGATATCCTGAGTGTGCTAGCTGAAACAAAACTCGTCTCCAGTCGTAGCGAAGGTCGCCGTTTGGTCCAGCAAGGCGGAGTGGCACTGGGCGATGAGCGAGTGGAGGACATTGAGTATCTCGTGACTCTCCAAGACTTTTCCAGCGGTGAACTCATCATTCGTAAAGGAAAAAAGGTCTACCATCGTGTGGTACTAGGGTAGACAGAAGGAAAGAAAGCTAGGGAGCCTAGCTTTTTTTCTTGACCAGAAAATAGTTTTCGGTTAGAATAGTTTCATTAGGCAATTATTTGTCCAATGAATGAATGGAGTGATTAACTTGTCTGAATCCGATCTTGTCATAGAGTTGGTGGGGACGCTACATGGGCTTAGGAGCTACAAGGGATGGTATCGGGGGGATCCCTTACCGGTTCGTAAGAATGCTCTCGTGCTTTTGATGTTCCTGCATCATCACCTAAGTGAGGAAAGCCCGGGTCTTCAACCCTCGGAGCTTGGTGAGTTGCTCAAGCTCACGCGCCCAACGGTAACCACTTTGGTAAACTCCCTCGAAGAACATGGTCTTGTGGAGAGAATGAATGACGACGAAGACCGAAGAGTCGTGTTTGTTAGGCCTACTGAGCAGGGCTTGGCCTTGGTGACCCAAGCCAAGCAGGCTTTCGCGCGAAGTATCGAGGAAATCATGGACCATCTTGGAGCCGAGGATGCCCAGGAGTTGGTCCGCATCACTCGCCGAGTACGGAGATTCTTGGAAAACAGGCAAGATGATGTGGATGGGGGCGGGGCGCAATGTGGAGACTGAAAACATACTTTAAGCCTTACCTGGTCACAATCATCAGTGTGATGGTCTTGGTGTTCTTGGAAGTGATGGCGACTCTCAGGTTGCCTGATTTGATGAGCGTTATTGTAGATCAAGGTATCGCCACAGGCAATATTCCTTTGATTTGGAGAACCGGTGGGATTATGTTGGCAGTAGCCCTGGCCGGTGTGCTTTGCGCGGTTTTGGGGAATCTTCTAGCCTCTCGGGCTTCCACCCGTTTTGGACGGGATCTGCGTTTTGGAGTATTCCGCAAAGTTGGCGAGTTTTCGCCTCGCGACTTCAACAAATTCGGAACGGCATCCTTAATCACTCGTACAACGAACGACGTGCAGCAAATCCAGCAGATCTTCCACATGAGCATGCGCATGGCTGTGCGAGCACCTTTAATGGCCATTGGGGGGGTGCTGATGGTGGTTCGCAAAGACTCCAGTTTAGCGCTGATTCTGCTCGGTTTGATTCCGGTGATTGCTGTTGTGATTGCGGTTGTGATCAAAAAGGGTGTGCCGCTTTTCAAGAGTTTGCAGCAAAAAATCGATGGACTTAATTTGGTCCTTCGGGAGCAATTGATGGGTGTGCGGGTAATCAGGGCCTTTGATCGAGGGGAGCATGAACAGGCTCGCTTTGATGTTTCCAATCGAGACCTTACCGACACGTCCCTTCAAGTCGGCCGTCTGATGGTAACTTTAATGCCTGTTCTGGGTTTGATCATTAACTTCACAAATATCGTGATCATCTGGTTTGCAGCGCAGCGCATTGATCTAGGCGTTATGCAGGTAGGCGATTTGATGGCGTTTCTGCAATACACGATGCAGATATTTATGGCGGTGATGATGCTCTCTATGCTCTTTGTGATGCTGCCAAGGGCATCGGCCTCTGCGGAACGGATTGTGGAGGTTCTTGATACTGACGTATCCATTCAGGATCCCCCTCATCCAGACATGCTAGAATCTGCACTTGGTGTCGTCCGGTTTGACGATGTGACGTTTCGCTATCCTGGCGCTGCCGAACCGGTCTTGAGCAATATCACGTTTACTGCGAATCCCGGCGAAACAACGGCCATTATCGGTGGAACTGGGTCAGGAAAATCCACGATTCTGGATCTCATTCCGCGCTTTCATGATCCGCAGAGTGGAGCAATCACCCTCGACGGCGTGGATCTGAGAAATCTGGGGCAGCAAGACTTGCGTTCTTACCTAGGCTATGTTCCGCAGCAGGCAATGCTCTTTTCGGGGACGATTGCCTCCAATATTCGAGGTGGTAAACGCCAGGCTACGGATGAAGAAATTCAGGAAGCGGCTCGTGTGGCCCAAGCGGCAGAGTTTGTTGGCGAGCGCGAAGACGGTTATGACAGCTATATTGCTCAAGGCGGAACCAATGTGTCCGGAGGCCAGAAGCAGAGGCTTTCCATCGCTAGAGCCGTGGTTCGCCAACCCAAAGTGTACTTGCTTGACGATACCTTTTCTGCCCTGGATTACAAGACAGATGCTCGCTTGCGCTCTGAGTTAGCCAAGACAGCCGAGAAAGCTACCATCATCGTTGTGGCACAACGGGTGAGTACCATCCTACATGCGGACCAGATTATTGTGCTTGATGAGGGCAGAATTGTAGGGCAAGGAACGCATCGAACGCTCTTAGCAGACTGCAGAGTGTATCAGGAAATTGTTGCGTCGCAGTTTGGAGAGGAGGCTGTCTCGTGAGCACAAAAAGTGAGAGAAAAGGTGCTAAGGGTGGGGGCGGCGGTGGGTTTGGGCCACGCGGCATCGGGCAGCCAGTCGAGAAGGCTAAGGACTTTAGGGGAACCATAAGGCGTTTAGCTCGCTACATGGCCGGATATAAGTGGAGCCTAATCACGGTGTTTTTCGCCACCATTCTTAGCACGTTATTTTCTATCTTGAGTCCGAAAATCCTAGGTCAGGGGACTACGATTCTTTTTGCAGGAATGTTGGCCAAACTAGAAGGCTTACCAGGTGCAGGCGTGGATTTCGCTGCCATACTGCGCATTTTGATCTTCTTGGGCATTGTGTATCTGTTCAGCGCCATTTTTGGCTACATCCAACAGATCGTCATGGTGAATGTGGCACAGAAGACTGTGTATACCCTGCGCAAGGATGTCAACCAGAAGTTGAGTCGCCTGCCTCTGAAGTACTATGACTCTACGTCCCATGGCGATACCTTGAGCCGTTTTACAAATGATGTAGATGTGATTAGCCAGAGTCTGCAGCAAGGTGTCATTGACATGATGTCCTCGCTAATTAGCATTATTGGTGTTACAATTATGATGCTGACAATTAGTCCCATCCTTACTCTGCTTACCGTGGCCATGTTGCCGCTCAGCGCAGGAATCAGCTTTTTTATTGCCTCTCGATCGCAGAAGTTTTTCATCCGTCAACAGAGCATTCTCGGCCAGCTCAACGGACATGTAGAGGAAACGCTGACGGGACACACCATTGTTAAAGCTTATGGCCTAGAGGGTCAAGCGGAGGAAACCTTCAAGGGGGTCAATGAAGAACTCTACGCCAATGGCTGGAAAGCTCAATTTGTCTCGGGCACCATCATGCCACTCGTTCGCTTTGTGGGTAATATCGGTTATGTGATGATCGCTGTCGTTGGTGGTATTTTTGTTACGCAAGGTACTATAACCATAGGCAATGTTCAGGCCTTTATGCAATACTCAAGACAGTTTGGCATGCCCATCACCCAGCTCGCCAGCCTTGTCAATGCCCTACAATCGACAGTAGCTGCAGCTGAGCGAGTATTCGAGCTCTTGGATGAAGAGGAAGAAATCGGCGATGCCCCAACTGCTAACGTCCTTACAGAACCGAGGGGCGAGATCGGACTTCATGGCGTGAGTTTTGGTTATGATGACGATAAGCTCGTCCTTCAGGACTTGAACCTCCAGGTGGAGCCAGACCAGCTGATTGCTATTGTGGGTCCAACGGGTGCAGGAAAAACAACCTTGGTGAATCTGTTGATGCGGTTCTATGATGTGAATCAGGGAACCATTACCTTTGACGGTCACGATATTCTCCAAATCAAGCGGAGTAACCTACGCACCATGTTTGGCATGGTGCTACAGGATACCTGGCTTTTTGAAGGGACAATTAGTGAGAACATTGCCTACGGGCGAGAGGGAGCGACTGACGAGGACGTTATCGCGGCCGCTGAGGCGGCTCATGTAGATCACTTTGTGCGGACACTGCCTCAGGGGTATGACACAGTCTTAACCGAGGATGCTTCCGGTATCTCCCAGGGTCAAAGACAGCTGTTGACGATTGCCAGGGCGATTCTCGCTGACCCAGCTGTCCTGATTCTGGATGAAGCAACAAGTTCTGTGGATACTCGTACGGAACGTCTGATTCAAGAGGCCATGGCTCGCTTAATGGAAGGGCGCACGAGCTTTGTGATTGCCCACCGTTTATCAACGATTCTTGATGCAGATCGGATTTTAGTGATCAATCAGGGCGAGATTATCGAACAGGGAACGCATCAAGCGTTACTTGCCCAAAATGGATTTTACGCTGAGCTTTACAACAGTCAGTTTGTGGCAGCCATGGCATAGAGACGGGGTGGAGTTGTGCCACGAGTGGTTATTGGAATGTCAGGGGGGGTTGATTCTTCGGTAGCGGCCCTAGTACTCAAAGAAGCGGGTTATGATGTAATCGGTATCTTTATGAAGAACTGGGATGACCAGGATGAGACTGGTGCCTGTACGGCGGACGCTGATTATGATGATGTCAGGCGCGTCTGCGATCAGATTGATATACCGTATTACACTGTCAACTTTGAACGAGAATACTGGGATCGGGTCTTTGTTTACTTTCTCGAAGAATACAAGAAGGGTCGTACTCCTAATCCAGACGTAATGTGCAACAAGGAGATCAAGTTTAAAGCGTTCTTGGAAAAGGCCATGCAGCTCGAGGCAGACTTCCTGGCCACCGGTCACTACGCCCAAGTCGGTCACGAATCCGATTCGATTACCCTGCTGAGGGGGAAGGATCAGGGCAAAGATCAGTCCTACTTCCTCTATACTTTGGGTCAAGAGCAGCTCTCCAAGACGCTCTTTCCCATAGGCAATATGAAAAAAAGAGAGGTAAGGGAAAGAGCGGTTGCCGCCAGTTTGGCCACAGCCAGAAAGAAGGATAGTACGGGGATCTGTTTTATCGGTGAAAAGGACTTCAAGGCATTTCTATCCCAGTACTTGCCGGCGCAGCCCGGGCAAATGCGAACTATCGATGGCGAACTCAAAGGATACCATGACGGCCTGATGTATCATACATTAGGCCAGCGCAAGGGGTTAGGTATTGGGGGAGCTGGTGAGCCTTGGTTTGTTGTGGGCAAGGATCTAGGGACAAACACCCTTTTGGTAGCCCAAGGTGGGGAACACCCCGCACTATACACAGCTGGCCTCAGAGCCCTCAATCTCAGTTGGGTTTCAGGCAAGGAACCGGCGTCGCACTTTACCTGCACAGCCAAGTTTCGCTACCGCCAGCCTGACCAAGATGTCACGGTGCGTCTTGCAGGCAAGGGCGCAGACGTTGAATTCCACCAGAAGCAAAGGGCGATTACTCCCGGTCAGGCAGTGGTCTTTTATGATGGACCTGTGTGCCTAGGGGGCGGCACGATTGAGGAGACTTGGTAGGAGGTAGAAGGATGCTTGTTGGAACACTGTCCGTGCAGGTCTATATCCCTGGAGCTACCTCATTGAAAGATAAGAGACGAGTTGTAAAGAGCATGATTGCCAAGGTTCAAAACCGCTTTAATGTATCTATTGCTGAGTTACATAGCGAGGATCTATGGCAGAGGGCTACAATTGGAGTAGCTTGTATCGGTGACAGTCGAGAACATATAGAACGCCAGTTACAGTATCTGCTGAATTTTCTGGATGCTGAGCCAAATTGGGAGGTAATCCAAGTGGATATAGAGTTGAATTAAAGGGTTTATCGTTTTTGTGAGGAAGTTGTAACGTGGGTTCAGACGGGAGGGAAACATGAAAGAGAAGATAGCGATTATGACAGACAGCACGAGTGATACTCCCAGGCACATTGTGGAGCAATATGATATTCAAGTGGTTCCGCTGAGAATTGTATACAAAAACGCCGAATACAAGGACCAAGTGGATATAAGCGCAGAAGAGGTGTACCGGAGACTGCCCATCGAGATACCTAGCACCTCCTTACCGTCTCCTGCCGATGTTCTTGGCTTATGGGAGCATCTGAAAGAAGAAGGATTTACGCATGTCTTGGCGATTCACATATCCTCTGGCTTAAGTGGAACGGGCCAACTGATTGAGAATCTATCACACCAAGTAGATGATTTGGTGATCAAGGTAATCGATTCTAAGAACATCTCCATGGGCTTAGGTTATACGGTGATAGAGGCTGCTAGAAAGCTAGGGCAGAATGCTAGCTTTGATTCAGTGTGTGCGCATGTACAGGAGACTCTAGCTAAGATGAGAGTCTACTTTGTCCTCGAGACCTTAGAATACCTCACAAAAGGGGGTAGAATTGGTAAGGTCGCAGGTACGCTCGGGCAGATGCTCAACCTCAAACCGATCATTACCGTCAACGAAGAAGGGGTTTACACGACCCATGCTAAAGTGCGCGGACGCAAGAAATCTGTTGATCGAATGTTTGAGACGATCAAAGGGCATCTGGCCAAACCCATGCACAATGTGGCGGTTTGTCATGGTGCTGCCTTAGGAGAGGCTCAAGAGCTTATGGAGCGCATCAAGAAACATGGTAACGTTGCTGAAGTGCTCATGAGCCATGTTAGTCCCGTGATTGGCGTACACACAGGTCCTGGGACTCTAGGATTCGTTGTCTATCCGGCAGAGTAGTGTCTTGAGGGAGGTATATTCGTAAATGGCAGAAAAAACACCGCTGCGCTTAGAAGCAGTGCTCAAGGGGCCTAGTACTCGTTTTAACTTGGCCGCAGCCCAATTAACTGAGGCAGCCGTTAAGAGAGGCGAAGGCAGGTTTTCCTCTACAGGTGCGTTTTCGACATCCACAGGAAAGTACACCGGAAGATCCCCACAGGATAAGTTTATTGTGAAGGACGAAATTACGCGGGATTCTGTAGCATGGGGTCCTGTCAATGTTCCATTCAGTGAAGAAAGATTCCACAAGATGTACCAGATGACCCTAGAGTATCTCGAGCACCTCGATGAGCTGTTTGTATTTGATGGCTATGTGGGGGCGGATCCCGAACATCAGATGTCTTTGCGCGTGATCAACCAGCATGCATGGCAGAATCTTTTTGCGCGCCAATTGTTCATTCGTCCATCACGTCATGAGCTAGAATCCCATCAACCTGACTTTACCGTAATTGCCGTACCGGGCTTGCAGGCAGTGCCTGAACGCGATGGTACAAATTCGGAGGCTTTCGTTATTGTTTCGTTTAAGGAAAGAGTCGTACTGATTGGTGGAACGGCCTATGCTGGCGAGATCAAGAAGTCGATTTTCTCGGTGATGAATTACCTGCTCCCAGCACAAGGTGTATTGCCTATGCACTGTTCTGCTAATGTGGGACAAGACGGGAGGACGGCCCTCTTTTTCGGTCTTTCTGGCACAGGCAAGACTACGCTTTCCGCAGATGCGAAAAGGCAGCTCGTTGGGGATGATGAGCACGGATGGTCCACCCGTGGTATCTTCAATCTCGAAGGTGGCTGCTATGCAAAGTGCATTAATCTCTCGAAGGAGCACGAACCGCAAATTTGGAATGCGATTCAATTTGGATCGGTTTTGGAGAACGTAGTTCTAGATCCCTATGATCAGGCGGCCGACTATGACAATAGTTCTCTGACCGAAAACACTCGCTGCGCTTATCCCCTCGATTACATTCCAGGTCGAGTTGATCCTAGCGTGGCAGGTCACCCTAAGGCTGTTGTTTTTTTGACAGCTGATGCTTTTGGAGTGCTACCGCCGATCAGTATCTTAGAAGACGAACAGATCATGTATCACTTTATTTCCGGCTACACCAGTAAACTAGCAGGTACCGAAAGAGGAATCAAACAGCCGGAGGCAACGTTTTCCTCCTGCTTTGGTGAACCCTTCTTGCCGCTTAGTCCCTTGGCATATGCTACAATGCTTAAGGACCGGGTCAACCTCTATGGAGCTAAGGTGTACTTGATTAACACCGGTTGGTCTGGTGGTCCCTATGGAGTTGGCGAGAGAATTTCGCTGAAGTACACGAGGCAAATGGTCACCATGGCCTTATCCGGAGCGCTTGATGATGTGGAGACCCGGATTGATCCCATCTTTGGCTTTAAGGTACCAGCGAGCTGTCCAGAAATCCCAGAACAAATTCTCGATCCGCGCCAGACATGGACAGACCAAGAGGCTTATGATGCGAAGGCCCAAGAGTTGGCCCTGGCCTTTCAGGCCAATTTCAGGAGTAAGTATGCGGACCTAGCACCTGAAGTTCGAAAAGCCGGACCTCTTGCTGGGTAAGGTGGTACAGAGTGACTCCGTGGAGTTACTTTGGCCCTCAAGGGGGTGGGAATCTTGTTCAAAGTGATTGTTGATGCAGACGCTTGCCCTAGGCCTTGTCTTCAGGTACTACAAAGGCACAAAAAGGCCTGGAATTATCGATTACTCACCGTCGCCTCAGTTGATCATCGCATTGACAATGCCGACCATATTGTGGTTGGCAAAGGCTCCGATGCGGCAGATTTAGCCGTGATCAATAATACGGTCAGAGGAGACATTGTGGTAACCCAAGACTGGGGCCTAGCCGCCCTGATCTTGGGCAAAGGCGCCTTAGCCATTTCGCCTTCAGGGCGCATCTATTCGGAGAGGAATATCGATTTTTTGTTGGAGGAGCGGTCTCTCAAAGCGAAGTACCGCCGGGCAGGTGGCCGAACTAAGGGCCCCACGGCGCGCACCGGCGAGGATGACCAGAGATTTGAAGAGAGCTTCTTAACTCTAGTTCGCCGTGCTAGTAATGATGCAAATTTAAAAGAAAACGATAGATGATTAAGGGAGGATTTTTATGTCAGAACACCATTTTGCCGTCTTGGTAGATGGTGAGAACATTTCACCGCGGTTTTTGGGGCCCATTTTGGCCGAAATTAATCGTTCGGGTGAGATTATCTTAACACGAGTGTATGGAGATTGGACAGAACCTCATATGGGAGGGTGGAAGGACCTTCTGCAGAGTTATCCTGTAAGGCCCGTTCAGCAATTTCGTTATGGCGAAAACGCCAGCGATGGCGCGCTCATTATGGATGCCATTGAAATTGTGTCCACGAACCGTAATCCAGTTAATGCTTTTTGCATTGTATCGAGTGATAGCGATTTCTATAGTCTCGCACTACGTCTGCGCGAGCACGGTATGTATGTGACCGGGATCGGGCGTCAGGGAACCAAGAACATTTTAGTTCGCTCCTGCAATCGCTTTATTTATTTAGAAAACCTAGGTTTCTCAACCAGTTCAAAGGCCCAGGAAGAAGTGCAGGCACCATCCCTCGGGCGGGTTCCAGTGGAGGATATTGTGCGCAGCGCCTATGAAGCTAGTGACGAAGACAGTGATGGTTGGTTGCTCTTGGCCCATCTTGGGCAGTCTATTCGCAGGGAGAACTCTGACTTTGACCCTAGGAGCTACAACTACACTAACCTCTTGGACATTTTGCGGTCCTATCCAGAGGTGTTTGAAGTCCGAAGTAACGGAAAGACGCCCCCGATATACTGGATGCGTCTGTTTCCGGAGCCGGACAATCCTAGTAGGCTCACGGGTGTGATTAAGCGTTTTATGACCAATTATGGTTTTATCCGTGCCGAGAAGGGTGATTATTTCTTCACCAAGGCTAACTTACCGGCGGAGCAACGGAATATCCACTTGAAACCCGGAACCCCAGTGGAGTTTGTCGAAATCAAGGCACCGGATCCCAGCGGCGAGAATTCCGCGGAGAAAAATGGACGAGCCCGAAATGTGGTCGTAGCTAGCTAGGGGGAGAAGTCTTGCGTTCTGTTCTATTATGTGATGCTTCTCAGCCTCAAAAGGTGGCCCCTATTTGCGCCAAGACGGGATTGGGCGTAGAGATACAGTCGTTTTCCAATCCAGACTACCCCAGCTTGAATCCAAGTGGCGCCTCTCTCCATCATGCATACTATGACGAGGTTGAAACCAAGGCCTTGCACGGTCCGTTTGGCGATCTCAGCCCTGGTAGCTGTGATGCTCGAATTCGCCAGGTAACTAGGGAACGCTTTGAGTTCGCCTATACGAATGCTCGAAAGCTCGGAGCGAAGCATGTAGTTCTCCATCATGGCTATATTCCTAATACCAATACCTATGGAGGTTGGCTGCGGCGAAGCATCGAATTTTGGGACGAATTCTTGAGTTCCAAAAGTACAGAGGTGACTTTTTACCTGGAGAATCTTCTGGAAGTGGATGCTAATTTGATCGGCGAGGTTCTGCGCAAGGTAGATCATCCCAATCTGAAAGCCTGTCTAGATCTTGGGCATGCCTTCTGCCACGGGAAGATCCCGGTAAGAAAGTGGGTAGAAGACCTTGGTTCCCTAATTGGCTATGTCCATTTTCATGATAATTTAGGGGACCAGGATTCCCACCTGTCTTTGGGAAAAGGACGCCTGCCCCTCGATGAAATCTGTTATATCCTTGAGCAGGTGTCGCCTGAAGCGATATGGGCTCTTGAAGTGGGACCCGAGAACCTAGAGGATTCTTTGTTCTGGCTAGAAACCCATGGCTATCTGTTCCATAGTGGGGTCTAGGTATGGGCTTCGTCTTTCAGAAAGCGAATCTTGGCGCAGCTGTGCAGATTGTCGCTTGGGACTATCCAGCTCCATACCAGATGTACAATCTCCACGGTTCGGCCGTGGCCATGGATCGCCTTGTGGACGGACCGTATTATGCTGCCTTTTCGAAAGGCGAACTGATGGGTTTTTTCTGTTATGGCACAGCTGCCCAGCTCAATGGCAAGAAAGACCATGTTCTGTATACGGCACAGGGGTTTTTGGATGTTGGACTAGGCATGCATCCCGCCTGGTGCAGTAGGGGCCATGGAGTTGATTTTCTGCGTTCGGGTCTACTCTTTGCCAGGAACCGTGGTTGGCAGGAAGGCTTCAGGCTCACCGTTGCGTCCAACAACATCAGGGCCTGCAAAGTCTACTCGCGCCTGGGCTTTCAAGAAATAGGGCGAGTTGTATGGGACTCCGGATTTAACTGGGATTTTGTGGTAATGACTTTAGATACTCCCTGGCCAGATCCTCAAGTTGAGGCGGATGATTAAGGCAGGGATCTGCTAGAACCTGCTCGAGTAAGTATTGGAGGACTTCACCAATCATGGGTCCCGGACGCAAGTCAAAGGCCTCCATCAGGTTGTGACCATCGATTTTGAGGTCTCGAACGGAGAGGGCATGGCCCTGGCTCAACACTTCCTGCAAGCGGGACTCAAGGGCTTGACTAAAGTGCAGGATTTGGCGGGGACCAAGGTTCATACCGGCCATATCTGCTTGGCGTAGCCTGACTAAATTATGGGCTGCACTTGGTCCGACCTGCGCAAGAAAACGGCGGATCTCTCTATCGGAAGACTGGGGATGGACGGAAAACATGTGGTGGCTGATGAGCGTCGAGACTGTCTCGACTAAATCGCTACTGGCCCGTAGGCGCCGGAGAATTCCCTCCGCTACTTGCGCACCAATCTCTGCGTGCTCACGCCTCAACGTCTGCAGTTTACCCACATCGTGGAGTAGGGCGGCCCAACGTAATTCGAGGATGGGCGGGGCAAAATGAGCGGCCATCATGGCATGACCAAGGAGATCGTAAGGGTGGCTTTCGCCTGGTGAAACCTTGTAGCCGGCGGACAGTTCAGGGATGACTTGTTGCATCAAACCGGAGAGGAAAAACGTTTGGAGGCTCAAGAACAGCTCTTTACCAAGGAGCATTTTGTTCAGCTCTGCCAAAATACGCTCCACACTCACATCTGCAATTAACCAGGCTAACCCAGGCAGGGCTAGCCTGGTTTTCTTTTCGATCTTAAACCCCAAGGTCGATTGAAAACGCACCAGTCGTAGCATACGCAGGGGATCTTCCCGAAAACGGCTCTCGGGATCACCTACCGTGGCTAGGAGTTTCCTTTTGAGGTGTTTGAAGCCGGAGAATGGATCAATGGTCTTGTCGTTCACGGGGTCGTAGGCCAGGGCATTGATGGTAAAATCACGTCGGCTTAGATCATCTATGATCTGACTGGTATATGAAACAAAGTCTGGATGTCTTCCATCGCTGTAGGGACCGTCCTTCCGCATCGTTGTGATTTCTACAGGCATGCCTTCTACAATGACTGTCATGGTGCCAAAGTCTTTCCCTGTAGGAACTGATCGATCAAAAAGGCTTTCTACATGCGTTGGGGTAGCGTCCGTTGCGATGTCCCAGTCGACTGGTTTGAGGCCCAGAAAACTGTCTCGTACCGCTCCACCCACTAGGTACGCCTGGTAACCGCTCTTGGCTAGAGTCTCGCACACTGTGAGGACGAGTTGGGGGATGACAATACGCATCACTGTTCCTCCTTCGTAGGTCCGTTTTAGCTTCTCCATTTGTTCGCCCTTTTCCTATCAGGCGAAGGAATGTTACCACTTATGGGGAATTGTAATAACAGGGGGTGCCTAGGTGGTTCACATCAGGTTTTCTGACTTAGTTAAGGCGACCTTTATCGAGCGTCCTAACCGCTTCATTGTCCGCTGCCGCATAGCCGAGACTGGCGAAGAGGTTGTCGCTCACCTCGCGGATCCTGGTCGTTTGAAGGAGCTTCTGCTACCAGATGCCGTTCTTTATCTACGTTTTGCTGAGCAAGCGCACCGCAAGACGAGATGGTCTGCATCTTTGGTCTTGGCCCCTGATGGCGTTACTCTAGTATCACTGCAATCCACCCTGGCTAATCGCTTGACCGCCAAAGCCCTCGCAGCCGGGGCTATAGAGGAACTCGCTGGGTGGGAGGTTAAACGGGCCGAATATACCTATGGTAGCTCGCGCTGGGATTTTTATCTAGAAGGTCGCGCTGAAGAGCGATTGCTCTTGGAGGTAAAGAGTTGTACCTTAGTTAGCGAGGGGATTGCCATGTTTCCCGATGCAATTACCGCACGGGGAAAACGCCATGTCCAAGAGCTGACTCGCCTCAAGCTTGGCGGCGAGTTTGAAACAGCGGTGCTCTTTGTTGTGCAAAGAGCAGACGGAGAGCGTTTTAGACCGGCAAAGCAGATTGACCCTGCCTTTTCAGAGGCCTTACGAGCAGCCTATGATCAAGGAGTCAAGCTAATTGTGTATAATTCCCTGGTGGATTTAGCGGGCATTACATGGGGACGTCAACTCCCTGTGGACTTTTCTTAGGAGGTAGGTCACATGGTTTCGAACATCTTTACGCAGACGAATATTGCCGTCATTTGGGACTTTGACAAAACCCTCATTCCAGGCTATATGCAAGATCCCCTGTTTAGTCACTACAGTGTTGATGGACGTACCTTTTGGCGCGAGGTAAATGCCCTGCCCAAGCATCTCACCCGTGATGGTCAGGAATTGGTGGCAGAAGACAGCATCTACCTGAACCATATTTTGACCTATGTTCGAGCTGGTGTTTTTAAGGGACTAAGCAACAAACTTTTACGGCAATTAGGAGGCGAGCTGCAGTTTTATCCAGGCCTGCCTGAGTTTTTCCCCGCTGTGAAGCAGCATGTTGCCAAGAATCCTCTTTTTAGTAAATATGACATCAAAGTGGAACACTATATTGTTAGCACCGGGCTCCGACAGATGATTCTCGGCAGCAAGATTGCCGAGTACACAGAGGGAATTTGGGCTTGTGAGTTCGTGGAGCATCGATTTCCACCTGGCTATCTTAAGGAGGGTCTAGTCACGCTAGCAGACAACGACGTTACCATTCAGGATATTAGCTTTATCATTGATAACACGACGAAGACTAGGGCGATCTTTGAGATCAATAAAGGTGTCAACAAGATTAGGGATATCGACGTTAACACGAATATTCCTAAGGAAGATCGCCGTATTCCGTTTCAGAATATGATCTAAATAGCGCACGGTCCTAGCGACGTTCCCTTTTTTTCTCTCATCAATCAAAATGGCGGAAGAACCTTTGGCGTCTATTCGCGAGGCTCCAAAGAGGAGTTTGCCCAAGTGAACGAACTGCAAAAACAAGGAAGGGTTCATTCCTTTGGCGAGGCCAACTATGAGCCAAATACCCAAAGCCATATGTGGATTATGAATGCGGTGGATGAGATAGGTAAGTCTATTGTCAAGAACCGAGAATGGATGTTGAAGAACAGAACGGGTGAATCTCCAAGACACTTGAATGAACAGGGGGAATAGGGGTGAAAAACCTTCTTGAACAGTGGGGTTCGCAGTTTGGGGCGGCTGATATTCAGCCTTTAGTAGACGGAGTGTGGCGCTGTAAGTTGGGTGAAGAGACCTATATTCTCAAACGCCGATCAAATCGGACACGGGCCTGGGAAGAATATGACTTGCTGACATGGCTCTTTGGGGACGACCAGCCCGTATCCCGGTTACTTTGTACCGCAGAGGGAGTCCCCTGGGCAGAGCATCAAGGTTTGTTTTATGTGCTCTATCCCTATCTTCACGGCACGCCAGGTGATGAGCTGGCCATGCTAGACCAAGCCTTCGCAACCGAAGCGGGCTCCGCACTCGCCAGACTGCACCAGGCTCTAGCGGCGTATGGGGCCCAGGCTGAGTTTCCAGGGTTTGATTTGTTCCACGAAGTATCAAGCTATGCCTGGCCTGCCGCGCAGGGTTATTCGGCAGCGAAGTTTAACAATCGCTTGCACGATCTCGATCAGGCCATTAGCACACAACTGGTGAATCCCTATGAAGCTTTGCCAAGGCAACTGATTCACCGTGACCTTCATCCGGGGAATCTGGTTTTCCAGAATCAAAGCCTAGTAGGGATCCTTGACTTTGATCGTGTGCGAATCGGAATTCGAGTGTTTGACTTGTGTTATCTATCTACTGCTGTATTAAGCAAGGGTTTCAGTGACCCCAAGAAGAGAGATGAATGGGCAGGCTTTGTCCAGGCATTGATCAGGAGTTACGGGACGGTACAACCTTTAGATAAAACCGAGGGACATGTTTTCCTATACATCACCTACTTAATCCAACTGCTCTTTATTGCATATCATCTCGATGCCGGTGATACGAAGGCAGCGGACCTGAGTGTAGGCATTCTGTTTTGGATCTTTGGGCAACATGACTCTCTGCAGCCGCTCATTGATAAGACGGTGGCCGGTAGCCAGGGTGTGGTTTCGTGACGATGGTAAAAGAGTTTGCGATTCTTCTCGGCAGGACGTTAGAAGAAGGGCGCCTTCTGGGGTGTTCCCTAAGCAAACTGCGAAAAAAGGAAACCCCCTATGAGAAGGTTTCGCTGCGCCCCCTTACGCTCCGGGGTGAGTTGGTATACCAAGTGACCTATCACCACAGGGAGAAGGAGCTGCACGAGAATCTGACCCCCAGTGAGGCCGAGGAACTCGTCTTAAACCTCATGGGGCAGGTGTTTCGCCAAGGACATTTTTCCACCTCTGAGGCAGATTGGCAGGTTTTAGTAAGTAAGAAGGGCTCCATGAAGATCCTGCAGCATGCCCCTTCGCGCCAGGGCCAGGATCCAGACTTAGCTCACAATCGTTCCAAACGCTATATCTTGCAAGAAGGGACTCCCTATCCCTTCTTGATTGAGCTCGGAGTGATGAACCAAGCGGGCAAAGTCTTAGCGAAACGCTATCACAAGTTTAGGCAACTGAACAAATACTTGGAGATTGTGGAAGACTGTATTCCCTACTTGCCGGAGGACAGGCCTTTGCGAGTTGTGGATTTTGGCAGTGGTAAGGCCTATCTCACTTTTGCACTGTATCACTACCTTGCTCAGCACCTCCAGCGAGATGTCCAGATTATCGGTTTAGACCTCAAAGAAGATGTCGTTGCCTTCTGTAACGAGATGGCAACTCGACTAGGCTTTGAACACTTGGATTTCTACGCCAAGGATATCAGGGACTTTCAAGCGAAGGGACAGGTCGATGTTGTTGTGTCCCTCCACGCCTGTGACGTTGCCACTGACTATGCCTTAGCCCAAGCGGTGAAATGGGGAGCCAAGGTGATTCTCGCCGTCCCCTGTTGCCAGCATGAGGTTCTTGGACAGCTCGATCAAGGGAGGGATCCTGTCCTCTTCGAACATGGGATACTAAAAGAGCGAGTGGCGTCGCTTTTGACCGATGCTGCCCGGGGCAAACTCTTAGAGACAGAGGGTTATGCCGTGCAAGTGATGGAGTTCATTGATTTAGAGCATACGCCCAAGAACCTCCTGATTCGAGCCTTCTTGGACCCTAAATCCAATGGGCAGCAAGCGCGGGAAGACTACGGCCGCTTTCGCGAGTCTTGGGGCATTAGGCCAACATTAGAAACACTGTTAACAAAGGACAGAGGCTAACACCGCCTTTATCAAGGGCAATCCGGCGTACGGCCGTTGCTTGACAGTTTCTGTAGATATGCTAAAGTGAATAGATAGTAAGCTTATAGGAGAGGATTGCTGATGGACACCAACATAAATACCCCATCCAACTTTATTAGGAATATTATTGACGAGGATTTAGCCAGCGGTAAGCATCAAGCCATTGTCACTCGTTTTCCTCCCGAACCCAATGGCTATTTGCATATCGGGCATGCCAAGTCAATTTGCCTCAACTTCGGCATAGCCAGGGACTACAAAGGCACTTGTCATCTGCGTTTTGACGATACGAATCCTGAAAAGGAAGAAACCGAGTATATCGAAAGCATTATGCGCGATGTCCATTGGCTTGGCTTTGATTGGGGCGAGCATCTATACTTTGCCTCGGACTATTTTGAGCAGCTCTACAATTTTGCGGTGGAGCTGATCAAGCAGGGCAAGGCCTATGTATGTGAACTAAGCGCGGAAGAAATACGCGCTTATCGCGGTACCCTTACGGAGCCAGGCAAAGATAGCCCCTATCGCAACCGCTCTGTGGAAGAAAGCCTGGATTTGTTCCAGAGAATGAGGCAGGGTGAGTTTGAGGAAGGGACCCATGTGCTGAGAGCCAAGATCGACATGGCCTCACCGAATGTAGTGATGCGCGATCCAACCTTGTATCGGATCCGCAAAGTTTCCCACCACCGCACAGGCGATCGGTGGTGCATTTATCCCATGTACGATTTTACCCATTGCCTCTCGGATGCGATTGAGAGTATTACCCATTCCATTTGTACCCTGGAGTTTGAGAACAATCGGCCCTTGTATGAGTGGATCTTGGAGCAAGTATTTCCTGAGCCCCATCCACGGCAGATTGAGTTTGCCCGGCTCAACCTAACCTACACCATGATGAGCAAGCGTAAGCTCTTGGAGTTGGTGAATAAAGGCCTAGTAAGCGGCTGGGATGATCCTCGTATGCCAACCCTGTCTGGTCTGCGCAGACGGGGCTATACACCAGCTGCGATTCGAGACTTTGCAGAGCGGATCGGCGTATCAAAGGCCAATAGTATGGTGGATTATGCCTTTTTGGAGCATTGTCTGCGGGAAGACTTGAACCAAACCTCGCCTCGAACCATGGGTGTGCTGCGTCCGCTGAAGGTTGTAATCGAAAACTACCCCGAAGGCCAAGTAGAATACGTGGAAGGTATGAACAATCCCCAGGATCCCACCGCAGGTACAAGACAGATTCCCTTTGCTCGGGAGATTTATATTGAGGAAGAAGACTTTATGATGGATCCACCCAAGAAATTCTTCCGTCTTGCGCCAGGTCGAGAGGTGCGTTTGCGTTTTGCCTATTTCATAACCTGCACCGACGTCATTCGGGATGAGGTGGGTAATATTGTGGAGATTCGGGCCACCTACGACCCTGCAACCAAGGGAGGATCTGCCCCAGACGGACGAAAGGTGAAGGCAACTCTACATTGGGTAGCAGCTGAGCATTCCTTGCCTGCTGACGTTCGCATCTATGATCATCTGTTCTCCGTGGAGGATCCAAGCTTGGGAGAACTTGAGGAGATATTAAACCCCGATTCCTTGCAGGTATTGACAGGCGCCAGGGTTGAGCTGAATCTGCAAAACGTCAAACCAGAAGATAAGTTCCAGTTTGAGCGGCAGGGGTATTTCTGTGTCGATCATGACTCTACACCAGAAAGACTTGTCTTTAACCAAACCGTTGCCCTCCGGGATACCTGGTCCAAGGTGAAGGCGCAATAGAGCTTAGAATGGGAATTGCCCACGGTTCGTTTGAACCGTGGGCAATTCTTTTAGGCATATTTTCCTTCTAGGCCTTGCAGCACTTCTTTGGCATACTCCTTGGCGCCAAACAGGGATATGTCGCGGTAATTACCGCATTGAATGGCGTTACGAGCGGGAACTGCCTCAGCATGCAATATTCTCTTTAGGGCTCGAATGAGAGCCAAAGCTACTTCGACCTCACTGGCCTCTCCAAGACGGATGAGGTAAAATCCTGTCCGGCAGCCCATGGGCGACAGGTCGATGATTCCAGGTATTTCCTCCCGGAGATAGCCAGCCAAGAGGTGTTCTAAGGCATGAACAGCGCCGGTAGGCATGATATTCTCGTTAGGCTGGGTAAAACGAAGATCATATTTTGCGATCACATCGCCTCCCGGAGTCTTGGTAAGTTCAGCCTGGCGTACATGGGGGGCGTTGACTGTGGTGTGGTCCAAGCTAAAACTCTCCACTTTGATGGTGTTCATGAGGCCACCTCCATTGCTTGATCAATGATCCGATTGAGCTCCTCGATCAGCCCGCGGATCTCTTTTTTGGAAGCCTTTCTGGTGAGCATCTCCTCAGGGGCCAACGCTCTGTTCCAATAGACCTGATTAGCGTTGACGTTATTGTCGATGGACGCTCCTTCAAAAGATGCTCCGATGAAGGCGCCTTTACTGATGGAATAGCTGTACATGATGGCGTTAAGGTCCAGATTCGTACTTGCCTCCGCGGAGCGCCCGATAGGTCCTACCGCGACGGAGAGGTTGCCCCCAAGCGTAATTTTGCCCTCTTGCAGACTCCTCATGCCCTCATCTGCTGCCACCACCAGGACCAGCGATGTGGTTTGTACCCCTACTTGAAATCCATAGGAGATTCCCTTCATTTGCACAAAATAGGGGCCGTACCAGGTTTTTTTCTCGGAATCGTACTTGACGATCACACCTTCGCCAAATCGTCCTCCCAGGCCCAAGCCTGCTTTGATCAGCGAGGGGAAAATCGCAACACCATGGGAGTTTTGCAGCATACGATGAAAATGCTCGGAGTCTGGTTGCTCCGCGATCTCTTGTAACGCCAACACAGCGTCTGCCAGAAGCATATCTGGAGCCTTGGTAGCATGTCCTAGGCTACTTAAAGACAAGACCAAGACTAGGGTCACAAAAATGATTCGTCTCATCATTCGTCCTCCTATAATCGTATTTGCATTGGTTTAGTCCAACCCCACCGGGAATATACATGGGAGGAAGGGGGGAGAAAAATGTCTCGTTGGAGCATTTACATCATACCCAAGCGTGTGTTTCTCTATGGTTTACTAGCCATTGGTTTGCTTGTGGTGTTATCCATGTATCACACCTATCCTCTTGGTATCTATACGATTAGCCTTGTAAACCAGGATATTTCCTATGACATCATGCTTGACCCGGGACATGGGGGCATTGATCCGGGAGCTATCGGAGCGGGCGACATCTATGAAAAACACTACGTGCTGGATATCGTACTTCAAATGGCCGAAATACTACGCTCGCAGGGGCTCAAGGTGGGCTTGACCCGCGAGACCGACCGCGACGTCAGCCATTTGGTCAGTGAAGGAACCCGGCATCGCCGAGATTTGCTGGGTCGATTCAAGCTTATGAACCAGGCCCATCTGGGGATGAGTCTCCATACGAATGCTTCTAAAGACCCAAATGAATCTGGCGCTCTGGTCTTCTACATGAAAGATCAATATATTGATGAGATATACGCCACACTAGTCCTAGAGGAGCTAGAAAAGGTTCAAGTGCTCAACGAACCAGATCCCATCGCCCGTAGTACGCTCTTGCTGCCCAAGGCCAAGCCACCGGTCTTGTTAGTCGAGGTCGGCTTCATGTCCAACTCTCGCGATTTGGCCAGACTTGGAGACCCACAGTTTCGCTCCAATGTGGCCCGTGCACTCTGCAGTGGGATTCTGCGCTTCATGGATTGGCGCGACGGCGAGCAAAGTGAGCTTAGTCCCTAAGCAGCCCAAGCAATCGTCGAATCACCGCATTGAGTACGGGAACGATCTCGACAATGTATCGATCAAAGTCGTCGGGGGCCGTGTTGTCGGCTAAATCAGAAATAGCCCGAATAATCAAGTGCGGGACGTGATTGGCGGCTGCCACTTGTGCAATCGCTGCGCCCTCCATTTCGGCGCATAGTGCTTCGGGAAAGAAGCCCCGAATCTCTTGTTTCTGTTCCCTGGAGCTGATAAACTGATCTCCCGAGACAATCAAGCCTTGATGAAGGCGATCAGCCTGGATGTCATCTCTTGCCCCTTGCAGAGCGGCCTCAAGTAAGCGAGGGTCTCCTGGGAAAGTGACGTTTGTGTGTCCGGGAATCGCTCCGCGGGAATAGCCAAAGTCACGTATATCAAAGTCGTGCTGAGCCGAACTGGTTCCAAAGACCAGATCGCCAATGCGGACCTTTGGGCTGATGCCTCCTGCAATACCACTGTTGATGAGGTAGGTCGGGTTATAGTGGTCGATCAAGTATTGAGTTGCTAAGGCAGCATGGACTTTTCCGATGCCGCAGCGGGCCAGGATGACTTCTTGGCCTTCCATTTGACCATGATAGATAGGCATGTCCAAACGTCGGGAATGTCCCGGCACCGGGGTTAATGCTTGGCTTAGTTCCTCTACTTCTTCATCCATAGCTCCAATGATGGCTATACGTTCTTCCACATCGATCACCTCATTTTGAGTGTACCATAAACGGTGTTCTGAGGGAAGGTAAAGGGAGCGTCCTGTCGTATTCTTACATAGTGACCTTAGTCTTTAATACGGGAGATGACCTAACAATGAACCGGCTAAACTTTAACTGCAAATATGCCCTTCCCTTTGTAGCAGACACAGAGGTAGAGCTGCTCGAACCGGCGATCAGACTTGCTCATGAGCAACTTCATAGCGCCCAGGGCCCTGGGAAGGAGTTCTTGGGCTGGCTTGACCTTCCAGCGAACTACGATCGTGCCGAACTAGCCCAGGTGAAAGAGGCTGCGAAACGGATTCAAGAAAACTCGGATCTTTTGATCGTCGTAGGAATTGGTGGTTCTTACCTAGGTGCAAGGGCTGCCCTGGAGATGCTCACACACTCCTTTTATAATATGCTAGGCCCTGATATGCGCAAGACCCCTCGAGTTCTCTTCGTTGGACATACCATTAGTGATACCTATCTGCAAGACCTTCTGGACGTAGTACAAGATGTTGATTTTTCTGTTAATGTGATCTCTAAATCAGGTACAACCACAGAGCCTGCCATTGCCTTTCGTGTGTTCAGGGATCTTTTGGACAAGAAGTATGGTATAGAGGGTGCCCGCGCCAGGATCTATGCAACGACAGACGCCAAACGAGGTGCCTTAAGGTCTATGGCGCAATCCGAAGGGTATACGACCTTCGTGATCCCTGATAATGTGGGAGGACGCTTTTCGGTCTTAACGCCTGTGGGGCTCTTGCCCATGGCGGTCGCCGGTATTGATATAGACGAAGTCATAGGCGGCGCTCGAGCAGCCTTGGAGTGGTATCAAAAACCCATAATAGCGGACAATGCCGCGTACCAATATGCCGCCTTTCGCAATATCTTCTATCGTAAGGGGAAAGGCATCGAAATTTTGGTGAACTATGAGCCATCTATGCAGTTCTTCAACGAATGGTGGAAACAGCTCTATGGTGAGAGCGAAGGAAAGGATCAAAAGGGGATCTTTCCCGCCAGTGTGAATTTCACCTCTGATTTACATTCCATGGGACAATGGATGCAAGACGGAACTCGCAACATTTTTGCCACTACGCTGTGGGTGGATGAGACACGTAAGGAGTACTCCGTTCCCACCAGTCTTGAGGATGGTGATGGTCTGAACTACCTAGCCGGAAAATCCCTGAGCTACGTAAATCGCCGAGCCTTTCAGGGAACTATTTTGGCCCACACGGATGGAGAGGTACCCAATCTTATCCTAGAGATTCCGAAGATGAGCGCATTTTACTTCGGTGCCCTGGTGTACTTCTTTGAGAAAGCCTGCGCCATAAGTGGTTACCTCTTGGGAGTCAATCCCTTTGATCAGCCTGGTGTGGAGGCCTACAAAGAGAACATGTTTGCCTTGTTAGGTAAGCCAGGATTTGAAGCTCGGCAAAGGGAGCTTCAGAAAAGGCTAAAGTAGGAGGATTCGCATGAAACAACGGCTTTATCCACTAACATTTCACCCCATTTATAAAGACAAAATCTGGGGTGGAAGAAGATTTGAGGAAATTCTAGCTCGTGGCTTACCCGATGGACTCATCGGTGAAAGCTGGGACGTGGCCGCCCATCCTAATGGAACGAGCGTAGTAGACAAAGGTTTTTTAGCTGGCACAAGTCTGACACGATTGGTGAAGGACTATGGCGAGGATTTGGCGGCGGGAGAGAGGTTTCCCTTATTGCTGAAGCTAATCGACGCCCAGCAGGATCTCTCTGTCCAGGTGCATCCCGATGACGACTACGTCAGGAGGCATACCGGCGAACGCTTGGGGAAGACCGAAATGTGGTACATTGTCCACAGCGAACCAGGTGCCTGGATTATCTGGGGTCTGCGGCAGGGAGTCACGAAAACGGAGTTTGCCCAAGCGGTGAGTTCTGGTGGAGAAGCAATTCTATCTTGCCTCAATCAGGTGCCTGTAAGGGCCGGAGAGCTCTACCCGATTTCTGCAGGACTCGTTCATGCCTTAGGGGCTGGTGTTGTGGTCGCTGAGCTACAGCAGAATTCCGACACCACCTATCGGGTCTATGACTGGGATCGAGTCGATGATCGGGGAGTAGCAAGGGAACTCCATGTTGAGCAGGCCTTGGATACAATCGATTTTTCCGATGCAGCTCTAGATCCTGCCTATCAGTTTTCCCGTTGCGCAGCGTATTTTCAGATGGAGGTTCTAGAAAAACCCCAAGGCTATAGGTTGGATCTGCGGCCCGGATTTAGGATCCTCACAAACCTGGGAGGACAGGCGGAGGTTGCGTGGAGTGGCGGCATTACCCATCTGGCGATGGGACAGTCGTGTTTAATCCCGGCCTCACTGGATCGCTGTGAGCTGAAGGGCCAAGGCGTGGTGCTTTGTAGTACTGCTGCTAAGGCGGAGTGAATGTGATGTGCAGACATATCTTGATCCTTTTGCCACTTATTGTGGCAGCACTAGAGCTACTGAGTCCCGTTCTTCCTCTTGGAAGCAGCCTATTTTGTGTGGGGCTCTTAGCTTTCATCGTCCTTCTTGTCCCAAAGAGATGTGGCCTTAGTGATTGGCCGAAGGTGCTTTCTTCTGCCCTAATTAGTTCTGGGGGAGCTTTAGCTACGTTTGTATTGGCGAATTTCCTGAACTTGGGTCCTCTCGTTGCATCTGCCGTGGTGGGGCTATTAGGGACAGTCCGCTTGAAGGAACAAGACCAGCTCGTGTTGTACTTGGGAGCTTTTGTGGGCATGACGCCCGTTACCAGGTTTCCTTCCCTTGGTCTGCTGATCCTCGCGGGCATCCTTGGAGGAGTTCTCTGGGAGGTATTAAGCTCCACCTGGAACGGAGTCGGCGGAAGATTAGGTACGGTGGCTGCGGTTGCAGTCCTAGTCGTCGTCCTTACTTTAGGAGGTGGACTCTAGTGTCGCTTCCTCTAGGGTTGACGTTTGGCTTACTATGGGGTGTACTAGGATACACTCTGCGGCAAAAGACAAAGCTCTCTGCGGTGGCTGTGTCAGCCTGGTTAACATTAGTTGCTGCTTTGGTGTTGCCTCGAGTGTTTACAGAGGGCTACTTGTATGCAGTGATTTGTACAGCAGTTTCGTATGTTACGATGTCTAGTACGGATCGCCTTGGTCAACTGTGGGAGACGCTCACAGTAAGCGCTATCTGTGCATTGTTGGTGTTTTTTGGGCAGAACGTTCTCACAGGCATAGGTGGTCGCCTCGGTACTTTTGCAGCTTTATCTGTTTTGGTCTTTGCGATGCCTAAAGCCCATAAGCATCTGTTCGTTGGAAGGAGGAAGGATTCATGACAAGAGTCTTGACCAGTTTGATCGTTGGAGTGCTGGTGTTCTTGGCCTGTCCGGTAAGTGGCCATGAACTGCAGGTGGTAACAACCTTTTCCATCCTGGAGGATCTTGTGCAGCAAGTTGGAGGAGAGCGGGTCGCAGTGAACTCGTTGATTGCCCGGGGGGCAGATCCTCACACCTGGGAACCTACGCCTAGGGAAGCCAGGATGGTTGCGCAGGCCGATCTCTTAGTGGCCAATGGCGGTGGCTTTGATGACTGGTTGTTACGTTTAGTGGAAAATGCGGCCAAGCAGGATACTCCTTTAGTTATGGCCTCGCAGGGCCTAGAGGCAATAGAGCACGACCATGACCACGATGATGCCCATCATCATGAGGGTGACCCGCACTTCTGGCTGAGTGTCCCTAATGCCATTTACTATGTCGAGCAAATTACCCAAGCGCTCACGACCCTGTCACCTGGAGACACGGCCTATTTTCAAGAGCGCTCGAGCAAGTACGTGCGGGAATTGGTTGAGCTTGATCGGTGGATGGTAGAGGAACTAGGAGCGATCCCTGAAGGCAATAGAGTGATTGTAACTTACCATAGTGCGTTTAGTTACTTGGCTGAGCGATATGGTTTTACTGTGGCAGAGTTTCTCGTGGTAAACCCCGATTCAGAACCATCGCCTAGAGAGCTCGCTCGCTTAGTGGACCTCTTGAAAGGTCTGAGTAACCGGTCTGTGTTTACCGAACCGCAGCTTTCCAGCGGTACCCGCTACATGCAGACCCTAGCCGGCGAGACAGGCGGCAAGCTTTATACCCTGTACAGTGATAGCCTCAGTGCGGAGATCCCGACTTATGTTGCGATGATGAAGTACAATACGCTGACTTTACTGGAGGCGCTGAAGTAATGTCCCTTACCCATGCACCAGACTTGGCGTTGAATATTCAAAATCTAACAGCAGGCTATCCAGATAATGTCGTTCTCCAGGACGTGTCTTGGCAGGTTAAGAGGGGTACGTTAGCGGCCATTATTGGTCCTAATGGTGGAGGAAAGTCTACGCTAATCAAGACAGCGGTGGGTTTACTAACCCCTTTTTCCTGGACGACCATGGAGCTTCTAGGCCAGAGTCCCAAGAACGGACGCAGGCAAGTAGCATACTTGCCCCAGCAAGAAGAGGTAGACTGGGGTTTTCCCATCACAGTCTTGGACGTAGTCATGCAGGGGCGCTTGGTCAAGCAAGGGCTTTGGGGACGTTCTACCAAGGCGGACTACGCTGCCAGTCATGAAGCCCTGGATTTCTTTGGCCTAGAGCGGTACAAGCATACGCAAGTTGGTTCTCTGAGTGGAGGGCAAAGGCAAAGGGTTTTTTTGGCCCGTGCACTGGTACAAGAGGCAGACCTGATTCTTCTCGATGAGCCTTCTACTGGTTTGGATGCCAAGGCACAGCACGAACTGGCCGATTTGTTCAAAGTGTTAAGCGAACAAGGAAAGACCATCGTAGCAGCTACGCATGACTTGAACTGCCTAACAGCATGTTTTGATCACGTCTTAGCTCTTGATGGCCATGTCCTGGTTGACGGTACGCCTGAAGAGGTGCTGACGGAGGCGAATATGGTGAAGCTCTTTGCTAGGCATTTTCCCAAGATTGGTTCGGCAGGAGAGGTGACCCTCCATGAACATTGATCTTTTGTTTGAACCATTTCAATATGGTTTTATGGTTAGGGCTTTTCTGGGCACCGGATTGGTGGCTATCGTCGCCGCCGCGGTTGGGACCTTCGTTGTCCTCAAGGGCCTGGCGTTTATGGGAGACGCAATCTCGCATACTGCATTTACAGGGATCGCCCTAGCGTTGATCCTGGGTATCAGTGTCTATATAGGGGCTCTGTTTTTTGCTGTGGTGACCGCATTGGGCGTTGTTCTTCTAACCAGGGTTTCCAATGTAAAGAACGATACAGCCTTGGCTATTTTATTCACTGGTGTCTTTGCCTTTGGCATTGTACTCTTGTCAGGTACTCCGGGCTTTGGTGGCGACTTAAACAGCCTGCTCCTGGGTTCTGTCATGGCAATTCAGGCCAAGGAGATCCTGCTTCTAGCCTCTGTAGCCGTGCTTTTAGGTCTCATCCTGGCCGTTTTTTTTCGGCGCTTTGTCTTGGTCTCGTTTGACCCCGTGGGCGCCGAAGCAGCGGGTTTTCCCGTAGCCTTTGTCCAAAGTCTACTGTTAATGGTGATCGCGGTGGCGATTGTCATCTCCATTCAAGCGGTGGGTGTAATTCTCGTTGTAGCTCTCTTGATCACCCCTGCGGCAACCGCAAGCTTACTCACAAAGAACCTCAAAGCGCTGATTCTGCTCGCGTCAGGTTTTGGATTATTATCATCCTGTGTTGGATTATACATTTCCTACTTCTTCGGTGCACCTCCAGGCGCAACAGTAGTCTTAGTCGCCACCGTTTTCTTTGGAGTTGCTCTGGGAATACAGAAACTGCGCAGGGCCTAGGAGTCATGACATGTTGAATCACCCCTATGTTTTGGAAACTACAGTCGAGGCAGATGAAGATGGCCTGATGGTCAAGGATATTGTCTATGGACGTTTGGATCTGAGCCGCGGTTTGTTGCGCCGTATGAAAAGAGGTGGAGGCATCTATCTCAACGGTCAGAGGGATTATTTGAGCAGGAGAGTCAAGACCGGTGATGTCATCCAGATCGAGTTTTATGATGAGACGACGACCATGGAACCTCAAGATATTCCCCTGAACATTGTCTTTGAAGATGATTACCTCTTAGTTGTTAATAAGGAAGCGGGCATGCCTGTGCATCCCACTGGAGCGTACCAGGAAGGAACCTTGGCCAATGCGCTCTCCTATTACTGGAGAAAAATAGGCCTGGAGACTAAGGTGCGACTCGTCCATCGGATCGATAAGGATACATCGGGCCTCATCTTGGTTGCCAAAGAACCCTACACCTTGCAGAGACTCCTAAAGCAGCTGAGTCGTCAGGAGCTGGTACGGGAGTACTTGGCCATCGTCGAAGGTCAGTTGGCGAGCTCCAAGGGGGTACTTGCCATGTCCATCGGACGTTCTTTGGACCATGGAGTAAAGAGAGCTGTTACGGAGGGGGGGAAGGAGGCGAGAACGGTCTACAAAGTCCTCTGCACTAGCCCCCGGGCAACGCTCTTGAGGGCACGCTTGGAAAGCGGCCGCACCCATCAAATCCGTGTGCATTTTGCGGACCTCGGCCATCCGCTCTTAGGAGATCCGCTCTATAGTCAGGCGATCGCCGAAACTATAGGTCAAGCGTTGCACGCCTGGCGTTTAGAATTTGTTCATCCCAGGACGAACCGCAGGCACATTGTAACAGCCCCTATACCAGAAACAATGCTGAATCTGTGGAAAATGTGCCGGAAGGAGCAGTAACGAATGTTGGAGGTCAATCGCAAGATGGTTTGGAAGGGGACGAAGACAGGCCTACAGACCACATGGGAATTAGCAAAAGTAGTGGTACCCACGGCGATGGTTGTAGCTGTCTTTCGGGCCAGTGGTACTTTGGACATCATTACCGCGTTTTTTGCTCCCTATATGGGGCATTTTGGTCTCTCGGGCGAAGCGGCCGTTGTTCTCTTTAGCGGCTATTTTGTCAATTTGTACGCAGCCGCAGGTAGTATTATGGCCCTGAATCTCACCGTCAGGGAAATCACGATCTGTGCAGTCATGTTAGGCTTTTGCCATTCGCTCTTAGTGGAACTGCCTATTAGCCAAAAGGCCGGTAGTCCTCTGGGCTACATCTTTCTCATCCGCCTTAGTTGCTCCTTGGCGGTGGGGTGGCTTTTGGGGGTGTTTCTACCATGAGCATTCTTTGGGAAGGTTTTGTCCAGGGTATGCGGGGGCTTTGGACAGTAGCCTTGATTGTGATTCCCCTCATGGTCGTGCTAGAAATTGCAGACAGTAATGGCTTGCTGAAGAGACTAAACCGCCTGATGGCCAAGCCCTTTAGGGTCATAGGCCTTCGTGAGGAAGGGGCTTTTCCTGTAGTCGTTGCCATCGTTTTTGGCATTACATACGGGTCTGGTGTGATCATCAATCACGTGCGCACCGGGAAAGTGACGCGCAAAGAAGCGCGGGTTGTTGGCACTTTCATGGCCTTGGCCCACGCTTTGATTGAGGACACCGTCATTTTCTGGGTCCTTGGTGCACCCCTGTTACTGCTCTTGGCGCCTCGAGTCATTCTAGCTTACATTATGTCTTACTTAGTATATCGCTGGACACCGGAGACGAACTCATCCGACGGGGATGATCTCAAGGCTGTGAATTAACCAGTTTTGCAGACCGGGTTTAAGTCCCAGATGCAAAAGGAGCTTTGTGTCTTTTGTGTGAGGTACGAAGATGGTAATGGTGAATGGGTCCGAACTCCCGTGTTCAATCGTCCATGATTCAAGAGCGTTCAGGCCCAGCAAGAACTCTACGATCTCACCTTGCCCCTGGGCGATCATTTCGTCGACGAACTCCAGGAGTTGATCCCGCTGCCCTGTTTGGACAAGGAGGCGTAAGTCGTTGACAAATGCTGCTAGGGAGCCAAGCAATTCTTCAGGAATGGGCGTTCCATGGGGTTTCATCTGGAAGTACTGCAGTTCCAATCGTCCCCCATTCTCTTGCCAGACTACAGACACCTCATAGCTCGCACCGCGTTCGGTCCTAAAGAGGACGTTGAACGAATCCCGAAGTTCACTCGTGATTTGACCGTAGGATGAGGGAACGCTCGCTAAGTACCCTGCCAATCCAGTTTCCCTCAGAGGGCGGCTGAGCAATGCCTCAATCTCTGTAGCATTTCTGTGATTGATGGCACTGGTCAGTCTAGCTAACTGCATCTGAACTCTAGACGAGAACTCGTCTATCACAGGTATGACCTGTGGTGTATCTTGGCTGTGAACTGCGGTGGTGTCTCGAACCATGAACGACGGATACATGGGGGGTTGACCATACCATTCCACGATTTCCCAGTTATCTGGGAGTACGACGGTGATCTCGGAGCTTTCTATGGGGAAGGAGAACTCAGGAAACCAAAGAGAGCTGCGGTCTAGAACCAACTCGGAGCCTTGCAAGCTTAAGAAACCTTCGTAGGAAAAACTCAGGATCTGCGGCCGCACTTGCCGCAAGGAGAGAGAAACCATGGTACCGTGGGCACCGCGCTGGACACTGTATTCTCTTAGCTCATCGGCCCAGAGTTCAGTCACTTGCACGCCGGGAAAAAGCATGAGGGACGGAGCGGTTGTGGCCGGTCGCATAGTGACCTCACCTTGCACCCGCAAAAAACCGCTTTCTGGCAGAAAAAAAACCTGAACGGCAGCGTCTGCAGTTCCTCCGATTAGTAACAGTAATAAAGCTATGAGCAATCCCTTTCTCATTTCTCCATCTCCTTAACGCATCTCATACGGTAGCGCATCATGCGGTGGGGAATACCACCGTCCAAATAGCTCGGGCCCTCCACGCAAAAGCCTAGTGTTTCGTAAAACTTTTGGGCCTGAATCTGGGCTCCTAGGATGATCTCTTCCATCGCTTGACTCCGTGCGTCCCTGACCATGTAGCGGATCAGTCCACTGCCGAGCCCGAGTCCGCGAAACTCCCTGCGTACAGCAACCCTGCCAATGATTCCCATGTTCCCACGGGTCATCAAACGTCCAGTTCCCACCAAGACATCTCCGGAAAACACACCAAAGTGTTTGGCCGTTAGGTCTTCGCTATCGTGTTCCTCTTCGAGGGGTACTTGCTGCTCTTCCACAAAAACTTCAATTCGAATCTTCATAGCCTGCGAAAACTCGCATTGTCTCAACTCACGAAATGTAATTTGCAAGTGTGAACCTCCTTGTGATGGTCCCACCAGTATGTTTTGGCTTTTCTATTGAAATACCTGCTTAGAATTGCTATAATATACAGTGTGCACAAAGTGTGCGCAATACGCTGGGGAGGTCAAGGATGCATCCATACATAGAATTTGTTAACCCCCATTTGGGACGAATGCTGACGGAAATTGGCTTGAATAAACGGTTTCTACGAGGAACTGGAGTCTATTTGTACGATGACAACCAGCAAGAATACCTAGATTGTATTGCCGCCTACGGGGCACTACCTTTTGGTTATAACCCTCCAGAGATTTGGCAGGCTCTGCACCAGGTTGAGTCGAATCACGAGCCTAGCTTTGTGCAGCCCTCCCTGCTAGAAGCTGCCGGGGAGCTCGCAGCCCGCCTTATTGCCGTGGCTCCTCAGGGATTGAACCATGTGACATTTGCCAATAGTGGCGCTGAAGCAGTGGAAGCCGCCTTCAAGCTCTGTCGTGTTAAGACTGGTAAGAAGGTCATATTGTCCACAACCAATAGTTTTCACGGTAAGACGCTTGGAGCTTTATCCGCGACTGGAAACGAAAACTACCAGAAGGGATTCGGAGCGCCGGCAGAGGGCTTTCGCCATATACCCTACGGAGATGTGGTTGCCCTAGAACATTATCTAAGGGAAGCGGCCCAAGACACAGCAGCGTTCATTGTTGAGCCCATTCAAGGTGAGGGGGGTATTGTTGAGCCGCCCCCAGGTTACCTGAGAGAGGTTCAGGATCTGTGCGCCAAATACAATGTACTAAGTATATTTGACGAGATTCAGACAG
The DNA here is from genome assembly GCA_964485345.1 of uncultured Clostridiaceae bacterium. Lineage (GTDB taxonomy): Bacteria > Bacillota > Limnochordia > Darwinibacteriales > Darwinibacteriaceae > UBA5420. Next base: position 65,150 of record CAZAJB010000001.1, on the reverse strand, counting down.
GGCTCGGTCGCACCGGCAGCATGTTTGCCTGCGAACGAGAAGGAGCCACTCCTGATGTCCTCGTTATTGCCAAAGCGCTTGGTGGAGGTTTACTGCCCATCGGGGCAGCCCTTTGCAGGGAGAGCGTCTACACCGAGGATTTCGGTCTGAAACACTCCTCGACCTTTGCCGGCAACTCCCTTGGTTGCCGAGTGGGCCTCGCAGTCCTGGATCGTTTGACTCATGATAACAGTTTACTACTGCGGGAAGTCAGACGCAAGGGAGCAAAGCTCAAGGCTGGTCTAGAGGAAATTGCCCAGCGTTACCCCATGATCATCGAGAATATCAGAGGACAGGGATTGATGCTAGGCATCGAGTTTGTTAATTCGCAAGACTCCTATCCACATAGTCTCTTGGGTGTCATGGCTGAACAGGAACTCTTGACGCCCATGGTATCGTCCTATCTGTTGAATGTGGAGAAGGTGCGCGTTGCGCCCACACTAAATGGGGCTAGCGTTATTCGAATTGAGCCCGCTCTCATTATCAACGATGCCCAAATTGAGCGCGTGGTTGCTGCAGTGGAAAAAGCGGTTTCCATGCTTGACAAGCGAAACACTGCCGCTTTCCTTGGACATCTCGTTGATTATACCGCTCCGTCGGTTCAGGAGCTGGTGTCCGAGTTTAAAGAAGCCCCTCTGGTGAATTCGCAACCGAATGATGGTCGTTTTGCTTTCTTAGTACATCCCGTTGACATCAATAACTACAGCGAGTTTGATAGTAGTCTAGCCTCCCTCAGCCCGGCCCAGCTCGAGGATCTTAGCTCTCGCTGGAATGATTTGGTAGAGCCCTTCGTAGTTAGTTCAAGTCGGATTACGGATCATACGGGTCAGAGCGCGTATGGCGACTTCATTTGCGTTCCGAAAACAGCCGACCAACTTCTGGCAGATCCTGAGGGAGCTCGCGAGGAGATTTCCGCCGCGGTGCAACTCGCTGTCGACCGGGGAGCCAAGATTGTGGGGCTCGGTGCCTACACCTCTGTTGTGACCATGGGTGGACGCCAGCTCTTGCCCTATAGTGAGGTACCACTAACCACGGGTAACTCATATACCGTAGTTTCGGGGGTGGAGGCTGTTGTGGCTGCAGCTGGGCGCCTTGGTATTGACTTGGAAAGCGCTACGGGATTAGTTGTGGGCGCAGGTGGAGCTATTGGGAAAGCACTGGCTATTCTTCTATCCGAGCAAGTACACCGACTGGTACTGGTGGGTAATCCTGCCCGGCGGGAAAAAAGTGAGCATCGCATGCTCAAGGTGGTAGTAGAGATTCTTCAGCACCTAAAGGACCTAGGAGATGGTGGGCATCCTTTTGCAGCCGGTAGCCTTGGTTCCTATGTCAGAGGTTTGCAGGGTCTTCCCTCTAAGGACGATAGCTTGGCGCTGTGGATAGAATATGCTAGAAATCTTTTGGGGAACGGAGCACCACTCCAGATCACCGTTGAACTAGAGAGGTATCTGCCCGAGGCTGATGTACTTATGGTGGCCACGAGCAGTCTAGAACGTTTGATCACTCCTAAAAGTCTGAAGTGTGGTGCCGTTGTCTGTGATATGTCAAGGCCTAGCAATGTCAGTGAAGAGGTGTTAGAAGAGCGACCTGATGTGTTAGTCATCGATGGAGGAGTCATCAGCATGCCCAATTCTCCTGATTTGGGCTGGAACTTCGGTTTTGAAGAGGGGACCGGGTTTGCCTGTATGTCTGAGACAATGATGTTGGCTTTAGAAAAACACTATGAGCATACGAGCCTCGGCGCGGATCTCAACCTGAAACAGTTGGAGATGATGCGTGGACTTGCTCGCAAGCAAGGCTTTTCCTTAGCTGGATTTAGGAACTTTGACCGCCCATTGGATCCGAGCGTCTGGAATCGAGTGAAGCGTTAAGAAAACCGGGGGAGCTTCTCCCGGTTTTACTATTCCAACACCGTCAGCCTTTGTTTGATGATGAGAGGAATTGCTGAAATGATCAAGAACAGATAAAATGGAGAAAGGAATGGAGATGAAAGCAATGGATAAGCTGGCTATCTACGGTGGTGCACCGGTCCGCACCAAACCGTGGGTTTCGAAATACATGGGTAGCGAAGAATTAGGGGCCGAGGAGAAGAATAAAGTGTTGCAGGTGCTGGAGAAAAAAAGAATCTTCCGCTATCTCTCCGTGGGCCTCGAATCGTCAGAGTGTAGCGCTCTGGAAAGCGAATACAGGAGCTTCCTAGGAACAAATTACGCGCTGGCAGTCAACTCGGGAACGTCGGCCCTAATCTGCGCCCTAGTGGCTTGTGGCGTGGGGCCAGGCGACGAAGTGATGATTCCTGCCTATACCTGGGTAGCCACTGCTGCTGCCGTTACCATAGTTGGAGCGGTTCCTGTGCTCTGTGAGATCGATGAGACCTTGACTTTGGATCCTGCGGATATGGCAAGGAAGATCACAGCAAGAACAAAGGCCGTGATTGTGGTGCATATGCGGGGTATCTCCGCGGCCATGGATGAGATCATGTCCTTAGCCAGGAAATATGACATTCGAGTGATCGAAGATGCAGCTCAGGCTAATGGGGGCATGTATCAAGGACGTATGTTAGGGTCCATCGGTGATATCGGTTGCTTCAGTTTGCAGCAATCAAAAGTGATCACAACCGGCGAAGGAGGTATGCTGGTCACCAACTCGGAAGAGTTGTGGCAGCGCGCCGTTCTGTATCATGATGGTGCCGGTTACCAGTTTCGCTTCATCGAGAGGAAGGTTCCTGCGTTTCCGGGGCAGAATTACCGGCTTACGGAACTACAGGCCGCCTTATCCCATGGTCAGCTCGGGAAAATGCCCCGTATTTTGCAGCGGACCAAGAGCAATAAGCAAAGGATCATCTCGGAACTGAAGAAGCAGCCCAAGATCCAGTTATCGCCAGTTTTTGGCACAGAGAACGACTTGGGTCTCAGCCTGATCTTCTATGTTCTCGATGGGCAGCAAGCTCATGGCGTTGCGGAGGCCTTGACAGCAGAAGGGATCCAAGCAGCCCAAATCTATGACGGAGCAGCGAATGATCAACATATCTACGTGAATTGGGAGTTTCTTCTGGCCAAGCGCGATCCCTGGGGCGGGCATTATCCGTGGAGCCTGAGGCCTGAAGAGGAGATCGAGTACTCCGAAAACACCTGCCCCTTCACACTAAATCTTCTAGGCCGAGCTGTACAGATTCACCTGAATCATCTAGTGACGGAGGAGGACATGGACGATCTCCTAAAGGCAGTAGAAAAGATAGCCACTCATCTATTGTAGATAGTAAGCTGAGGGGAGGATGGATGTGGCGCAATTTACTAAGTATCATGGGTTGGGTAATGACTTTATTTTCATGGAAGACTTTGGAGGAAATCTGTTACCAAGAGGCGAAATGCTCGCTAAAGCTTTGTGTCATCGCCAACTTGGCATAGGTGCCGATGGATTGGTGCTGATTACCAAGGACGTCGGCCTCTATACGATGCGAATTTTTAATGCCGATGGTACAGAGGCGGAAATGTGCGGGAACGCAATTCGCTGTATGGCCCACTACCTGCTGCAAGAAGGTTTGGCTCAAGGTCCTGTGATCGAGGTGGGCACCTTAAGCGGTAGGAAGGAAATACGCACAGCTGACGAATGGTATGTCGTGGACATGGGTGAACCCGATTTTTCCTTGTCTCAAGGTGGTGAGGTGGAGGTTCTGTCGCATGGCGTTTCTTGGACAGCATATCCCCTGTCAATAGGAAATCCCCATGCAGTGGTCTTTGTTGATGACCTTGCAGCGCTGGATTTCGCTACCTGGGGGCCTCGCTTAGAGACAGCCGAAGTGTGGCCGCAGGGTGCAAACATTGAGTTTACACAAGTGCTGAGTCCTAATCACCTTAAGGTCAGGGTATGGGAACGGGGAGCCGGGCCCACATTGGCCTGTGGCACTGGAGCCTGCGCAGCAGCGGTTGTGGCGTCAAGACTGGGCCTGACCCAAGAGCTTACGGTGGGGGCAATCAGGGTCTCGTTGCCAGGGGGTGTCCTCGCTATTCATGGAGGCCTAGACAACCATGTATTCATGGCAGGACCAGCGGTAAGAGTCTTTTCAGGCAGTATCGATATTTGAAGGGTAGAGAGGGAGCGGTAAGTATGATCGTTATGGCACACCGAGGATACTCGAGTAAAGCACCAGAAAACACGATGCCTGCTTTTGAGTTGGCTCTGGAGGCTGGCTCAGGCGGTATAGAGCTTGATGTTCACTTAACGAAAGATGGCGAAGTTGTGGTGATCCATGATTCTACTTTGGAGCGAACCACAAATGGTAAAGGTTCTGTAGAGGGCCACACACTAGCAGAGCTTAGAGAATTCGACGCAGGTTCTTGGTTTTCTCCTGAGTTTTCAGGCACAAAACTACCTAGCTTGCGAGAGGTTCTGGAGCTGATCCGAGATCGCAATGTCTTGCTGAATGTGGAGACAAAAGCAGCCCTAGGCTTTGATCAGCTTAACGAAGCGTTGGCTCTCCTGATCGATGAGTATTCGCTGTGGGAGAGAACCATCATCTCGTCTTTCAATCACTACGCTTTGGTACACATAAAAGGGATTCGGCCACAGGCTCGAACCGGTATTCTTTACAATTGTGGCTTGGTTAACCCTTGGATCTATGCTAAGAGCATTGGGGCTTCTGCGCTCCATCCGCACCATAAGACAATGATTCCTGACCTCGTTCAAGCAGCTCAGGCCAATGGCATGATGGTGAATGTCTGGACTGTGGATGAGGCGATGGATGTTGAACAGGCAACACGAAACAAGGTTGATAGCATTATTACTAATGTTCCGAGTAAAGTGCTGAGCTTGCAATAGATGGGATCCGCTATAAGGAGGGTACAAAGTGGCGCTGAATTCACATTTGGAGAATCTTCGCATTGAAAGTGATTGGATCTTGTCTGCTCTAGGCGAGAATGTCATGATCTCCGACTTGAAGCACAATATGGTCTGGATGAGTCCGAGTGCCAGAGAGTTATTCACAGAAATGAGCTCTGTTACCAAAGTTGATCCAGACCGTATGGTAGGTGCTAACATAGGTCGTTACCACAAGGACTTTGGTAGAGTGGGTGGTATCCTCAGCGATCCTAAGAGACTGCCTCATACAGGTTACGTGCAGATCGGGAACTTTTACGCTCGCCTCACTGCGGCAGCAGTTAGGAGTCCAGAGGGCAAGCATGTGGCCAATGTTGTGGTGTGGAGGAACATCAATGAGGAGAAACGCTTGGAGCTTGATGTCAAGGCTGCCTACGAGAAGATCGCAGCTGAACAGGAGCTTTCACAAAGAATGGTGGAAGATCTGGCTGTGATTCCAGAGCGGATTTCTCATCTGATGAACTCGATCACCAACATTGCCAAACAGACGAACTTGGTGGCCCTCAATGCCTCGATTGAAGCGGCACGTGCAGGGGAGCATGGGCGTGGCTTTGAGATCGTTGCCCAGGAGATTCGCAACCTTTCCGTTGGTTCTAGCGATGCAGCACTGAAGGTTCGAGAAGCGATTGATGAGGTGAACATGTTAGTCAAACGCATCCTCGATCTGTACAGCGAATAGGGCAGGTTATGTATGGAAAGGAGCGTCTTCGATGGGTTTCCATCAAAGACGCTCCTTTTAAGCTTAGGCTGTCCGTTGTTGCTTAGATGCTCGCTAGATCCGCATTGGCCAAAGCTACCACGAGGTCAACGCAAGCTGCCACATCTCTAATATCCACCATCTCCGAGGGAGAGTGTACATAACGAGTGGGAATCGAAATAGCTCCAGAAGGAACCCCCGTCTTTGTGAGATGAATGGCTCCTGCGTCAGTGCCACCGGCCTCCAAAACCTCCATTTGGTAGGGAATCGTCTTCTCTTCGGCAAGACCCACCAAGAGATCTTTCACCTTGGGATGGACAATGATGGAGGAGTCCTTGACTTTAATGGCCGCGCCATGGCCGAGAGAAACTTCCATTCTTCGGGCTTCAGGCATGTCACCCGTTAAGGTCACATCGAGCGCAATGCCTAGATCGGGTTCAATGCCATAGGCCGCGGTACGGGCACCGCGTAGACCGACTTCTTCTTGCGTCGTAAAGACGAAGTACAGGGTATTTGTGGGGCTCTCGATCTTCTTTAGGGCTTCGATGAGAACTGCGCAACCAACGCGGTCGTCCATGCTTTTCGCAATCAGCCGATTTCCCAAATCTTCGAACTCCCTATGGAAAATTCCGAACTCGCCCAGCTTGACCTTCTTCAACGCTTCTGCCTTATTCTCCGCGCCAATATCGATGTAGAGTTTATCGAGGCTCAGCTCTTTCCAACTGCTTTTCTCGTGATAGATTGTTCCAATAGCTCCGCCCGCGAAGCGGACTCGATTGCCAACAAGGGTGGGGATGCCAACTCCACCAACATTGCCAAAACGCAAAAATCCCTTGTCATCAATGTGCGTGACTACAACGCCAATTTCGTCGGTGTGGGCGGCCAACATGATGGTTTTTCCGCCCGGGGATCCCTTTTTTGTGGCGATCAGGTTTCCTAGGACGTCAGTCTTAATCTCATCGACATGTTTTTCGACTAGCGACTTAATTAACTCTGTAACCTCAGTTTCATAGCCCGAGGGGCCAAAGGCCTCCGTTAATTGTTTGATGACTGTCTTCATCAGTTCGATGCCTCCCTTTCTTGGAGCTTCTTGAGATAGCTTCTGACGAGCCTATATGCTCCCTCATAATCGTCCTTGCTCATGACCGAGACTGGTGAATGGATATAACGGCAAGGCACAGCGATCGTTGCGACCTTGACACCTTCCTCTGACATTTGAATTTTACCGGCATCGGTGCCGCCCGCTGTGTTACGGCGAACCTGCACTTTAATCCCTTCCTCCTCAGCCAAGGCAAAGAGTTCTTGCACTAGGGGAGGGTGTGGGATGGAAACACGGTCGATTACGGTGATGCAAGGACCGGCACCTACCGTTGTGGCGTGTTTGTGCTCGTCAGTTCCAGGAACATCGGAGGCTGTTGTGCCCTCGAGGACTAAGGCCAAATCGGGCTTAATCTGATAGGTGGCAACTCCAGCGCCTCGGAGTCCTACTTCTTCTTGTACCGTGAAGGCTGCAATCAGTGGGAAGGAGACGTCTTCTTGGAGCAGGCGAATGGCTAGATCACAGCCAACGCGGTCGTCCAAAGCCTTGGCCTTGATTTTCCCATTGCCCATTTCTTCATGCTTCGTTGTGAAGTAGGCGCATTCACCGAGCTTCACCAGGCGTTCAGCTTCTTCTTTATTCTTGGCACCTATATCAATCAGTAACTCTTGGATGGTAAAGGCCCGTTCTCTCTCGGGCGGCTTCTGGAGGTGAATCGGTTTGCTTCCGATGACTCCGGCAATTTTCTTGGCACCAACAACGACAGATTTAGCAACCAAGACCCTAGGATCCACGCCGCCAATGGGGCGAAACTTGAGATAACCATTGCTCTCTATGCCCACAATCATCAGGGCCACTTCATCCATATGGGCTGCTAACATTACCTTTGGTCCTGGGGCATCAGGGTTTTTGATGGCGATCAGATTACCTAGGGCATCCGTTTTTACTTGGTGGACATGGGGCTCAATTTCTGCACGGATTAAATCACGCACGTCGCCCTCTTGTCCCGGTGCACCATTGGCTTCAGTTAATCGGGCTAAAAGCATGTTAATCCCTCCACAAAGTCGTTGTTCAAGCCTGCTATAAACATGGCCATCAAGCGGCCCGTTTGTCTCACGTCTTCATAGTCTAAGGTTTCGATAGGTGTGTGCATGTAGCGGAGGGGGATGGACAGCAGAATTGTGGCAACGCCTGCCTGGGCCACTTGAATAGCGTAAGTATCCGTTCCTCCAGGATAGGGAGAAGGATCAGGCGAAAAGCTGATATTCCACTCCTTCGCAGTCTCTACCATGCGAGCATGTATTTTCGGGTGAACATGTGGTCCAATGGCAATGCCCGGACCTTGACCGAGTTTGATCGTGTCACTCTCGGGTAGACCAGGGGAGTCACCGAAACTCACATCAATGGCAATTCCAATATCAGGGACAATCTCGTATGTACTAGTGATGGCCCCACGCAGACCTACCTCTTCTTGAACTGTGGCTACACCATAAACATCTGCTGCATGGGAGATTCCGGCTAGCACCTTAAAGCATTCAAAAATAGCTGCAACACCCGCCCTATCGTCAAAGGATTTGCCAGCCATGAAGGAGCCTTGTAGATCCAAGACATCTCGTTTCATTGTTACGAGGTCCCCGATACTTACATGCTCTTCAGTTTGTGCTTTACTATCAAAACCGATATCAATGAAGAGATCCTCCATGCTTACAGATTTGCCCTGCTCTCCAGCCACTTGAATATGGGGAGGTTTCGCTCCAATAACACCGGTTCGTGACTCTCTGCCGTGAACAACAACCTCTTGCGCTAGCAGAACACGTTGATCAAAACCACCAATCGTACCAAATCGTAGAAAACCGTCCTTCTCAATCTTGGTAATAATCAGGCCGATTTCATCCATATGGCCGGCCAACATGACTTTCGGTCTAGGATTGGTGCCGTGACCTTTCTTCAACATGATTACATTGCCCAGTTTGTCAGTCTTGATCTCATCAGCCCAGGGACAATGTTCCTGAAGGGTTGAGGTCAAATTGTGTTCGTAACCGGAAACGCCTGAGGCTTCACTCAGGGTTCGAAAGACTTGCTTTATTTCCACCAATTTCCCTCCTTTGCAGTTTGCGTCTATTATTTCTCGTTAACCGAAGGGAAAACCTTCCTAATCTAGAATAATTCTCTTGGAGGAGGTCGGTTGCCATAGGGAGTAATCAAGGCGTCTATCTGCTGTGGCTGTACCTCCCACAAACGATGTCGATTGGCGTTGGGAAACTCGGAACGTTCTCCTGTGAGCAAGGGGTTTATGCCTACGCGGGGAGCGCTCAGCGCAACTTAGAGCAGAGGGTGGCTAGGCACAGCCGCTTAGACAAGAAGCTTCATTGGCATATTGATTATTTCAGGGCTAGCGCAGAATACCTAGGTGCAGCCTTATTCTATGATCAGCCCAAGAATGGGGAGTGTCTTCTAGTCCATGCGTTGCTCCGGATCCCAGGAACACTCTTTCCTATGCCTGGTTTTGGTTCTTCGGACTGCTCTTGTGGCTCCCACCTATTGAAGGTTCCACTGGCTCACCCAAGGAAGAGGGTTAGTACTTCTTCGCAATACGGTTCATGGTGTTGATTTGGGTACGGCAGAGCCGTTCGCACTCTTCGATACTCGATATTAGGTCGGCATTCTGTTTGGGGTGGAGGTCTTGAATGCTTTCGTCACAAAGCTTCTGCAGTTCACTGAGGCGATCCATTAATCTCCAGACAATATCTCTTGGTTCCATGTCGACACCCTTTCATCAATCGTTTCAATCTGTCTGAATGTTTACATTGCAGGAAAACTCCGGGGTGAATACGTAGTATTCACCAATTATACCATAGATAAGAGGGAGGGTTTCATTTGCTCACAGAAAGACTGATAACCGATGTACTACTAGCCGCTGTATCCACAGGGGGAGATTTCGCCGAGATCTTTATGGAAGATACTAGGGGAACGAATCTTCGTATGCTGAATGGTTCGGTAGAAGAGGGAGTAAGCGGACGTGATTATGGAGTAGGGATTCGCATTTTCCAAGGGTTTCGGAGTGTGTACGCTTACACCAATGATGCCAGCAGAGAGAACCTGTTGAAAGTAGCTCTAGAAGCCGCAGCCGCCTTAAGTGGTGCGCCACAGATCAACAATATTGTTCTGGAGCGCCTGCGTGTTGAGGCGTTCAATCCAGTGCGTCTCGAACCGGCCCAGGTGCTTCACACAGATAAGGTCGGTATCATGAAAAGAGCGCATCTGGCCGCGGCAGAGTATGATAGCCAGGTTACCCAGGTCGCTATCACCTACATGGATACGGAACAAAATGTCTTGATCGCCAACTCCGAAGGATTGCTGGTTGAAGATCGCAGAGTTCGAACGCGCCTAGGCATCAACGCTGTGGCAAGCAAGGGCAACGAAAAACAATCCGCGTTTCGCGGTCCCGGTGGACACAGGGGTTTTGAGTTGTTCGATCATATTAATGTGGAAGAGATAGCCCGTGATGCGGCGCACAGTGCTGTGACCATGGTCAACGCAGACTATGCCCCAAGTGGAAAATACCCGGTGATTATCGACAATGAATTCGGCGGGGTGATTTTTCATGAGGCTTGCGGCCACGGACTAGAAGCTACGAGTGTAGCCAAGGGTGCTTCTGTCTTTAGCGGTAAGTTAGGTCAGCAGGTGGCAAGTCCATTGGTAAGCGCGGTTGATGATGGTACGATTCCCAATGCCTGGGGTTCTCAGAATGTGGATGATGAGGGCGCCAAGACCAGGAGAAATGTGTTAATAGAAAACGGAGTTCTCAAGGGTTACATGATCGACAAACTCAACGCTCGCCGCATGGAAATGGAACCTACCGGAAGCTCGAGACGGCAGTCGTACCAGTATGCTCCAACGTCGCGCATGACCAACTCGTTCATTTGTGCAGGTGAGTCCTCCAAGGACGAAATCATCAGTAATACAGAGTACGCCCTTTTTGCTAAGCATATGGGCGGTGGTTCTGTGAACCCGGCCACGGGGGAGTTCAACTTTGCCGTCGCCGAGGGTTACATTGTTCGCAATGGCAAGATAGAAAAGCCTGTACGTGGCGGTACTCTCATCGGGCAGGGGGCACAGATTCTGCAAAGAATTGACATGATCGCCTCGAATCTGGCCACAGGTCAAGGCATGTGCGGTTCTCTCAGTGGTTCGATTCCTGTTGATGTAGGTCAGCCCACAATTCGGGTAAGCGAGATCACTGTAGGCGGGCGAAAGGGGGCTAAATGATGGAAATTCAAGAATTCAAGAGTAGAGTGTTCCAAGCTGGGCAAGGGGCAGGGCTCGAAGAGATGGAGATCTATTTCTCGCATTCCAGGAGCTTCTCTACCCGCATTTTCCAAAAGGAAGTAGATGACTACAGAGTCAGTGTGGAGCAGGGAGTAGGATTTCGGGCACGCTTTCAAGGCAAGGTTGGCTATGCCTATGCCGAGACCTTGGATGACGAGTCCGTGGATCTCTTGATCGATGGGGCCAAAGCCAATGCTCAGATCATTGACTCCGATGATGATATTGAGTTTTTCCCCGGTTCTCCAGAATACCCAGAGGTGGTAGCGTTTGATCCGGGGATCGAGGCTGTAACAGCAGAAGAGAAGATTGAGTTTGCTAAAACCCTAGAAACCGAAGCCTTTGCCACCGACGAGCGTGTTTCCATGGTGAACTGGGCCACAGCCGGGTACGGCGAAACGGAAGTATACATGGCCAATACCAAGGGATTGGAGCAGTCCTTCCGGAGAAATGGGGCGTATAGTTTTGTCTCCGCAGTGGTGCGCCAGGGCGAACAGGTAAAAACAGGGTTACGCATGGTGTTCGGGAACGATTGGGCGCAATTTGATGCGAAAAAGCTTGCCCGGGAGGCTGTCCAAGAGGCAACCTCTCTCTTAGGTGCAGAAAGCCTCCCCTCCGGCGACTACCCGGTGTTGTTGCGCCACGATGTCGCCCAGGATCTACTAGCCACCTTTGCTTCCGTTTTTTCGGCGGAAGCAGTGCAAAAAGGCTTGTCTCTCCTAGCGGGCAAATTGGAGCAGCCGATTGCGAGTACTCTGGTGACCCTAGTTGACGATCCTCTCTTGAAGAATGGTGGTGCCTCAGCGTCCTTTGACGGTGAAGGTGTGGCGACACGTGCGAAGAACGTGATCGAGAAGGGTAAGCTCATCACCTTCTTACACAACCTCAAAACGGCAAAGAAAGACGGTGTTGAGTCCACAGGAAATGCGTCAAGAGCATCCTTTAAGTCACCCGTGGGCATTTCGCCCACCAATTTCTTTATCCAACCTGGGACTCTGGATTATGAGGCCCTGATTGAAAGAATGGGAGACGGAATCATCATCATTAATGTACAAGGGCTTCATTCAGGAGCAGACGCTGTTTCTGGGGATTTTTCCTTGGGCGCCTATGGTTATCTTGTGGAAAACGGTGCGATTGTTCGGCCCATAGAGCAGATAACGATCGCTGGCAACTTCTTCAAGCTGCTTGAGGCGGTGGAGGCGATCGGGTCCGATTTGGAATTTGGCAGTCCCAGTTCTAGAGGCCATGTTGGTTCTCCCTCGCTTTTGATTCGTCATCTATCCGTTGCAGGTAATTAGGAGGCTATATCAATGCGCTTGACAACTAGACACGCGGCAAACCTGGGTGTTTTGACTGCGGTTTCCATTGTGTTAACTCGGATTTTTGGTATTGTGGTTCCTGTGGCCGGTGTAGGGGCGCTGCGTCTGAGTTTTGGGGAAATACCTGTTATTCTAGCGGGCGTTCTCTTTGGACCCGTAGGAGGGGGACTCACCGGTCTCGCATCGGACTTGATTGGCTATATCATCAACTCCCATGGCGGAGCCTTTTTCCCAGGGTTTACCTTAAGCGCGGCCCTGACAGGTGTTATTCCTGGTTGGATCTTGCACAAACGTCGCGATTCCTTAGGCCTCTATCAGATCGGGGCAACCGTACTCGTCACCGATTTGGTTACAGGCGTGTTTCTCAATACGCTCTGGCTGACAATCCTCTATGGGCAAGGTTTTTTTGTCATTTTACCGATGCGGCTCTTAGCTCGCCTAGTGACCTTACCTGTCTACACTGTAGTGATGTTTTGGATCAACCGGGCCTACGGATCGTATCGTAGGGGCACCAACTACTAGAGGATTGTGGCCTCTGGATTGCAGAGGTTCGCGTTTTGTGCTATGATAATATATCATATTCGAGTGGAGAGTGAGTTCCTAGATGGATATAGACCCGCCGAAACGGTGGCACATTTGGAGGTTAAGCTTCTTGTGGCGTTTGCCTAAAGAACCGCGTAAGAAGATCAAGGTTTTTCTTCAATTGGGAGACCAGTACTGTCAGCGAGGAGAGAAGCAACTAGCCACATATTGCTACGATCTCTCAAAGGGCTTGGCTCAAGAAACGGGGGCCACACACCTGCTGAAGAAGATCAACCAGCGCGTGCAATAGAGTAAACAAGGGGGCTACACGTGAGGAATCTAAAGCAGATGACCCAAGCTTCATCTCTGTGGGGGGCAATTCGCTTGGTGTGGAGAGCTGGGGTGGCTGCGTATCAGAAGGAACCCCCCCTCGATGCCCTAGAAGCCAGCAAGGCTCGTTTGGAGCAGGAGCTGTTGTCTTTGTCCCAATTGGTTCATGATTACGAGACGAAGATTCACAATAATGTACGAGAAAACCAAGAGTTGACCAAGAAAAGTAAAGAGTTAGAGTGGGGATACCGCGCCTTACTCCGCGAAAATCAGTGGCTCCGCGAGGAGATTTTCAAACTCAAAGGTAGACCCCTGGTCTAAGGTAGGAGGAGTCAAACTGAACGCGCAGTTGACTCCTCTTTTTTTTAGGTGATCATGATGCGAGGAGCTGAAGAGATGGATGCCAAGAAAATGGTCATGACCGCACTTCTAATCGCCTTGGTGACGGTGACCACCATGGTGGTCAATGTTCCCTTACCAGGTGTTAGGGGCTATGTGAATATTGGGGACACCGTTGTACTCTTAGCGGGACTGGTTTTTGGTCCTATAGTAGGTGCTACGGCCGGGGCCCTTGGCTCGAGTTTAGCGGATCTCTTGCTCGGCTATGCCTATTGGGCGCCCTGGACCTTTGTTATCAAGGGTTTGGAGGGATTCTTAGCTGGCTGGTTCGTCTTGCGTCTGCACAAGGCCAAGAAATCCGGCATGATCCTGGGCACATCCGTCGCCGCGGCTGTCATGGTTTTTGGCTATTTTCTCGTTGGCATCCTATATTACGGCCTTGGCCCAGCAGCAGTATCCTTACCAGGGGATCTGTTGCAAGGATCAGTCAGTGTGGTGCTAAGTTTGTCTCTCTTCGCTCCCATCCAGAAATATCTCGCCTTGTGAAAGGGAACAGGCACATTTCTCGCCGACCGCTCATAGACTAAAAAGCTTGAGCTTTGGCGGAAAGGGGGTCTGACTGGTGTTTGTTTCGGTACTCAACGCGCTTGGTGTGTGGCTGGTTGATGGAATTGGATTCTTAACCGGTTTTGTCACTAGTGGCAATGCGTTTCCCAAACCTCTGCGACCCGAGGAGGAACGGGAATTATTGGCAAAAAAAGAAGCAGGAGACGAAGGCGCCCGCAATACCTTGATTGAACGGAACCTTCGTCTCGTAGCACATATCGTGAAGAAGTTTGATAACACTGGTGAGGATAGTGAGGACTTAATCTCAATCGGGGTGATAGGGCTAATCAAGGCCATCAATACCTTTAATTCCCAGAAGAATACTCGCTTGGCGACCTATGCTGCTCGGTGCATTGAGAATGAGAGTTCACTGTCATGACACAGGGATCTTGACTTGGAGCTCTCCATTTGCCGCAATGTCATGGAGCTGATCATGAACGCGCAGGCTTAACTGCGAGCCCGCCTCTTGTTTGATGACGACATCAGTGGCATTCACGCAGAACTCGAGGTGGTGCTGGCCAAAGCGCAGTCTAAAGGAATAACTGCTCCACTCCGGCGGGGCAAAGGGCTTAAGCGAGAGAGTGTTATCTTCAATCCGCAGGCCGCCAAAACCGTACACGATGGACATCCATGTCCCCGCCATGCTGGTAATATGCAGTCCATCATCAGTATCCTTGTTATAGTTATCTAGATCCAGGCGAGCTGTGCGCAGGTAGAGTTCGTATGCCTTGTCTTGGTATCCGATTTCTGCGGCAATAATCGAATGGACACAGGGCGACAACGACGATTCGTGAACCGTGAGGGGTTCATAGAAATCGAAGTTGCGTTTTTTTGTATCTAGATCATAGCGGTCTCCCAAGAAGAAAAGGCCCTGGAGCACGTCGGCTTGCTTAATATAGCATGAGCGCAAAATGCGATCCCATGACCAGTTTTGGTTTAGGGGAAGCTCCTCGGCGGGAATTTGATCCGCCGCTACGAGATCCTTGTCCATAAAGCCATCTTGCTGTTCAAAGACGCCAAGCTCCTTGACGACGGGATAGTACATCTTCTGGACAATATCCTGCCACGACTGCATTTCTTCCTTTGCGAGGTTGAGGCGGGCTACCAGGGCCTGAAAAGCCTCTTCATCTCTTACTTGTAACCCTGTTAGTGCTTCTAGTGTATACTCCAAGCTCCATGCGGCGATGCGGTTGGTATACCAGTTATTGTTCACGTTATTCTCGTATTCGTTCGGTCCAGTCACCCCCAGAATCATGTAGACGTTCTTGCGTCTCTGAAAAACGACCCTGCTGGCCCAGAAACGGCTGATCTCGATCAGAACATTTAGGCCATATTCCTCTAAATAATCTTCATCCCCTGTGTAACGCACATAGTTGAAGATCGCGTAGGCGATAGCCCCATTGCGATGAATCTCTTCGAAGGTGATTTCCCACTCATTGTGACACTCCTCACCGTTCATGGTGACCATGGGGTAGAGGGCTCCTTTGAGGCCCAGCTTGGCTGCGTTCTCCTTAGCCTTTTCCAGATGGTTGTAGCGATAGATCAAAAGGTTACGAGCAATACTAGGATCGCTGGTACTGAGGTAAAAGGGAACACAGTAAGCTTCCGTATCCCAGTAGGTGCTTCCGCCGTACTTTTCGCCAGTAAAGCCCTTGGGACCAATATTCAGCCTAGGATCTTCACCAGTATAGGTCTGGTGCAGGTGAAATATGTTAAAGCGAATTCCTTGTTGTGCAGCTACATCGCCCGCAATGTGGATATCGCTATCTTGCCAGACTCGATCCCAAGCCCGTACGTGACCGTCAAAAAGCTCCGCATAGTCCCTTGTTCGATGGTCTTCCAGTACGGCAATGGCCTTATCAGATACATCTTCCACGGCGAAGTCGCGACTGGTTGCCACGGCCACTGTCTTTTCAAGTGTAAGCGTCTGGCCCACCTTCAGTGTTGCCGTTACCTCGGCTTTGGCGAAGCGGGGAGAACTCGTACACTGTGGCTCTAGAACGCTTACCGGCCTCCCGTCAAGGAAGAGACGGAAAGAACTGGCGGCAGACACAACAAAGCCAGATTTTTTCGTCTGCATGGTGACGAGCTGTAGGTCCGGTTCGCTCGATGCGGCCCTGCCAATCCAAAAATCCTCGCCATAATTGGCATCTTCATTCACGACATTGCCATCAAGGTAGGGGGAAAATGTGATCGCAGCGCCCTCTTGGGTAGGATCCCGCTCCAAGGTTACGCTGTAGCTGATAACGGCAAGTTCACGCTGATCCTTGCTGACAAAGCGTTTTGTCTTGGCGAGAAATGTCCGGCCTTTTAGATCCTGCAGTCGAAAACTGCGAGATAGTTCGCCTTTTTGCATATCTAGAGTTCTCTCAAACTCGGTGGGCTCCCAGTTATGTAGATCCAGGGTTCTCTGATTGAGGGCTACATCAATACCGATAAAATTCACCGCGTTAAGGACCTTGGCGAAGTACTCAGGATATCCGTTCTTCCACCATCCCACCACTGTACGATCCGGGTAATAGACGCCGGCTATATAGCTTCCTTGTAGGCTATCACCGGAGTATTGTTCCTCAAAGTTACCACGCATGCCCATGTAGCCATTACCGAGTGAGGTAATGCTCTCAATGATGCGGTTGTGCTCTGGATGAAAGCCGTCCTCCACAACGGTCCACTCGTGGGTTCCTAATAATGGTTTCAAAAAGACCCCTCCTGTCGAGATACCTAGACTCATCATAGCCCACATTGCATCCCTTAGCAATCGTTTGCACAAGGCGGTAAAAAACACAAACCTTTAGCTTGCCAAGGCTTTCTGTAGGTCGTCTAGTGTGAACTCTGCGAAGCCTGGAATGACATAGTGTGCTGCCGATAAGCTGTGCGGGTCACCGACGCCTATTGTCATCATCTTAGCCCGTAGAGCTGCTTCGATCCCAGCTTGTGCATCCTCGAAGACCACCGCTTGATGCGCCTCCATGCCCAGCAGGGACGCGCCCAGTGCAAAGACCTCAGGATCCGGTTTCGCCTTGGAAACCAAATTGCCGTCAACAACGACATCGAACCAACCCCGCAGTGCCACCCTCTCCAAAATCGTTCCGGCATTCTTGCTCGCAGAACCCAAGGCGATTTTGATACCTGCCAAGCGCAGTTCCTCTAGGAAAGAACGTACACCAGGGAGAATCTCGGACGCATCCATCCGAGTAATATACTCCACATACCAGGCGTTTTTCTTGCTGGCAAGTTGTTGTTTCTCTTGGTCTGTTCGCTCCTGCTGCCCAATTTCAAGCAAAATGTCGAGGGAACGCATGCGGCTAACACCCTTTAATCGCTCGTTATGCTCCTTGGTGAACTCGATGCCAAGTTCATCCCCCAGCCGTTTCCAGGCCAAGAAGTGGTACTTGGCGGTATCAACAATCACACCGTCCAAATCGAAGATTGCTAGTCGTAAATCCATTTACAAACCTCCTCTCCAACCCATTATATCATGATTCTGATTGCGAAGGCATAGTCTGTGTAGAAAAAGGGAGGTGAGGAAACTGCTGGCTATTTATGCCCGGGTCAGCACCGAGGAACAGGCAAAGCATGGTTTTAGTATTCCGGCGCAAATAAGGGAGTGCCAAGACCGCATTGGAGACGTCCGAGCCCTGGTCTTTGCGGATGAGGGTGTATCGGGTGAGACGCTTCAAAGGCCTGCCTTAGAGCAACTACGACGAAGAATCAAAGATGGCGAAATAGGCAATGTCTATTGCCTCGATCCTGATCGCTTGTCACGCAAGCTGCTGCACCAATTACTCCTCACAGAAGAATGGGAACGTTATGGCGTGTCACTGAGCTTTGTGAATGGAGATTACAGCAAGACCCCCGAAGGCAACCTGTTCTATGCCCTACGAGGTGCGATTTCCGAGTTCGAAAAGGCCAAAATTACCGAGAGGATGTGCAGAGGACGTCGGGAAAAGGCTAGGCAAGGGCGTGTTTTACGAGACTTTCAAATCTATGGTTATGACTTTGACAAAAGCACGGACCAGCTTATCATCAATGCCCAAGAAGCGGCTATTGTGGAGCAGATTTTCGCTTGGTTGACAACTCCTCTCCCTGGAGTTCATGGTATATCCGGTATTGCTCGCACGTTGACTCGGCGAGGAGTACCCACTAAGAGGGGAGCTGCTATCTGGCACCGACAGGTGGTGAGACAGATTCTCAGTAATCGAACTTATGTAGGAGAGTTCTACCAAAACAGATGGGATACCACCAACAAGCCAGTGCGACCTCGACCAAAGGAAGAATGGATTTTCATACCTTGTCCCGCTATCATTGACCCTGAGACCTTTGCCCAGGCCCAGTTGGTCTTATCATCTCTGTCAGTGAACTCGAGATCTTAATGCATCTACGGACTACAAAACGTATTCGTCAGGAGATCAAGCTCCAGGATCCGATCGGTGCCGACCGGGAGGGCAATGAGATCAGCCTCATAGATATCCTCAGTTCTGATGAAGACGACGTACTAGATACAGTGGTCCTGAATATGGACCGAGGGTTGTTGGCGGACTGTTTTGGCTGTCTCTCGAAACGTGAACGAACAGTCCTTGAACTGCGCTTCGGCTTAGGGCAACAAGAACGATTGACCCAGAGGCAGATTGGTCGGGAGCTTGGCATCTCGCGATCGTACGTCTCTCGTATTGAAAAACGAGCGCTGGGAAAACTATTGCATGAGATGGGTACTTAAATGGTGCCCCTTTGGGTTCTCCAAAGGGGCGTTTTTTCTGCAGTCCATTTGTCTGTTGCCGGAACTATGATATAATTGAGGGAAACTAAGGAAAGTAGAGCTTTGAGATGAAGAAGTTGGTTCCAAATGTCATTTGTGAGAGCGTTTTTGCCGTTGACTTAGACAAGCTGAAGAGCCTAGGGATTTCTGGGTTACTAGTCGATATAGATAACACCTTGGTTCCCTGGGGCGAACCTGAGATCGAAGATGCCTTTGTGGCGTGGATTAAGAAGGTCAAAGACGAAGGATTCGGGATCTGCCTGGTGTCCAATGCCAAGAAAGGGCGTGCCCGGGGTTTTGCCCAGTTGCTTGACATTCCCGCGGTGGGTCTTGCGCTAAAACCATTCAGACGGTCCTTTCGCAGGGGCATGGGCATCCTAAATCTTGCTTCGCACGAAGTTGCGGTTGTGGGAGATCAGTTGTTCACCGATGTACTAGGGGGAAATCGCCTAGGAATCTACACGATCTTGATTAATCCCATTAGCAGCAAAGAGCTGGACTCCACAAAGCTGATGCGTAAGATAGAACATAGAATTTTGCAGAAGATGGTGAAGCGGGGGCATATTAGTGCTCGGCATGCCAAGATTCGACAAGGGAGAGACTAAAATGTGTGATAGATATTGTCAAGGCTGCGGGGCGACGCTGCAAACGACAGAACCAAACCGCTTCGGGTTTGTGCCAGACCATTTGCTAGAGCAAGACGCTCTGCTTTGTCAACGTTGTTTCCGGATCAACCACTATGGTCAAGACGAAATAGGTCCGGTTCAGGCAAGTGACGCTTTCAAATCCATAAGCGCTGGCGTTGATTGGTCAGATGGAATGTGTCTGGTTGTGGATTTACTCGACTTTGAAGCCGGACTTCCCCCTGCACTACTTGGTTTGATGCGGGGCAAAAACGTGGTTCTGGCAGTGAACAAGGTGGATCTGATTCCCAAGACAACGCCTCCAAATGAGGTGCGGAGCTGGGTGAAGTCTCGGCTTGGTTACTATGGATTGCCAAGGGTGAAGGTCGTCCTGATCTCTGCAGTTAACGGATACGGTTTTCCGGCTCTTGCAGATCACTTGCTGACCCTTGGTAAGAAGATCCTCTTTGTGGGCATTACCAATGTTGGCAAGTCCAGTGTGCTGCAACGTCTGCTGCAAATGCGTATCGGCGGTGGGCAACGTAAGAAAACCGAGCCTACAATCTCCCCCTACCCGGGTACAACGGTGAATGTGTCACGCTGGTCTTGCCCTGGCGGGCTGGTGTTAGCGGATTCTCCCGGTTTTGTCCCGCAGGGCAGGATTAGTGACCTTGTTTCGCCGGAGCTAGCTCAGGAGATCATACCACATAGGAGTCTGTCGTCGCACCTCTATCCTGTCAAGTCTGGAGATGCCGTCGTCATTAAGGGTCTCTGCGCTGTGGAGTGCATTTCCGAAGTAGACCATGGCTTGCTTCTGGGCTTCACAGGCTCGGGAGTGAACTGGCAAAAAACCTCGAGCAAGCAGTTGAACAAATGGCTGCAAAAGGGCGTCGAAGGGGCACCAATCAAGGATTGGGAAGAGCATCTCGTGCAACTTGAACCAAGCGAAGATCTATGTATCAGCGGGTTAGGCTGGGTTTCCGCCCGTAAGTCTCCACAGCGACTCAGGCTGCATATCCCAGTCGGAGCAGAATTTACGATTCGCCCCAACCTGATCGGGCCGAAAGACAAAACCAGGTAAAAAAATGAAAATTCATGAATAAAGCTCGTCCTCCTTGCACATACTATTAATATCAAAAAGGTCAGGGAGGATGAATCATGTCTTTATTCGTGTATGAGAAGGCGTTGGATTACGAGTCCAGTGATAAGCTGCTGTCAGAGATTCGTCAGACTGTGCGACAGCTCAAACGGGCTCACCCGAAACTACAACACTGTTCATTAGCGGATGTAATGATGAAAAGAAGCAAGGCAACCGTCAATGTCACTCTGTTTTTCCAACCCTGACCCCATACGGGGTTTTTCTTTTGAGGCTATAGAGGATAGGCAGGAGTTTCCATAGAACAAAGAGAAAGGACACATAGTTGAGCTTAGGAGGGCGAGTATGGAACGAATAACCCGGATTCGAGAGCGTCTGCAAGCTGAGGGAGCAGACGTATTCTTAGTTTCTAGTCCAATGAACAGACGCTATCTAACTGGTTTTACCGGTTCCGCAGGTTTGGTATGGATCTCCAGCACCAGGCAGGTCATATTAACAGACTTTCGATACCTAGAACAGGTGAAAACAGAGTGCCCCGGTTGGGAGTTAATACGGATTGAAAGCTACATTGAATCCTTGAAGACGCTGATCGAAGAGGACAAAGTCCAGAGGATTGCCTTTGAAAAAGACTATGTCACCGTGAAGCAACTTGAAGACTGGCAAGAGAAGCTTCCCGCAGAATTTGTAGGTATTAGTGGTTGGGTCGAAGAGTTGCGCATGATCAAGAGTGAAGAGGAAGTTGCCAATATAAGGAAGGCTGCAGCTATTGCCGACGAAGCATTCGCTCAGCTTCTACCGAGCATTCGTTCAGGAGTGACAGAGGGCGAAATAGCTCTAGAACTAGAGTTTCTGATGCGAAAGGCCGGAGCAAGCGGCATGTCTTTTGATCCCATCATCGCTTCGGGTCCCAGGAGTGCTCTACCCCATGCCAGACCCGGCCAGCGTATCTTTAGCGTCGGCGATTTTGTCGTCTTTGACTTCGGCTGCATTGTAAATGGCTATTGCTCTGACATGACTCGAACTCTTGTCATTGGTGAACCCGAAGAGAAACACTTGCTCATCTATGACTTGGTGCTCGAGGCTCAACTTAAGTCCCTAGAAGCCGTGGGTCCAGGAAGAACCGGTGCAGAAGTTGACGCCATCGCCCGGGACATTATCAGTGAGGCGGGCTATGGGGAGTACTTTGGGCATGGTTTAGGACATAGTCTTGGCCTCGAAGTACACGAGAATCCACGCCTATCCAAGAACGATCAGACGGTGCTCAAGCCCGGCATGATTGTCACGGTAGAGCCTGGAGTCTATCTACCAGGTTTCGGCGGTGTGCGAATCGAAGACCTTGTTTTGGTGACCGAGAATGGTAAAGAGGTCTTGTCCTCAACATTTAAAGAGTTATATGTGGTAGGATAAGGAGGAAGAAACAGTGATCTCAGTAAATGACTTGCGGACAGGAGTGACAATTGAACTCGACGGTGATATCTATAGTGTCGTCGATTTCCTCCACGTCAAACCGGGTAAGGGAGCTGCTTTTGTTCGCACCAAGTTGAAGAATATCCGTACAGGCTCTAGCGTTGAACGTACCTTTAGAGCTGGAGAACGAGTGGCCCGAGCCCATATTGAGTCGAAGCAAATGCAGTATATGTATAACGCAGATGGCGAGTATTTCTTCATGGATATGGAAACCTATGATCAGATTGCTTTAGGGGCACATGATCTAGGAGATGCTCCCAAGTATCTATTGGAAAACATGACTCTAGGGATTCAGTTCTATGAAAGCCAGGCGGTGGGAGTAGATTTACCTACCACTGTCATTTTACAGGTCACCCAGACAGAGCCTGGATTCAGAGGCGATACGGCGCAGGGTGCCACGAAACCGGCAATATTGCAGACGGGAATCACGGTTCAAGTGCCACTGTTTGTAGAGCAAGGTGAGATGGTTAAGGTAGACACTAGGAGCGGCGAGTACCTCTCGCGGGCCTAGGGCACAAAAAATCTAGGGGGTGGGCTAGTTGAAAACGATTAGTGAGAAGATTGCCTATTTGCGTGGAGTCATTGACGGAGATCCTTCTATGGGAGAGGGACGAAACGGCTTTTTGTTCGGGAAGATTTTGCAGATTCTAGAAGAGCTCGTGCAAGAGGTGGATGAACTGGCGCAGGCCCAGGCAGAGTTGGACGACTACCTTGAAGAGGTCGACTTTGACTTGGCGTATCTAGAGGACGAGTTATTCCTTGATGAGGACGATCATGAATGTGATTGTCACAGCCATGATGATTGGGATGACGACCTAGACGACTCTTTAGTGGAAGTGGAGTGTCCGGTGTGTGAAGACGTTGTAACCTTCAATGAAGAGTTCCTGTTTGACGAGGGTGTGCAAATCCGTTGCCCCCGGTGCGATGCAGTGGTGTTTGAGACAGCGGATTTTGAGGAGCTTGAGGATCTCTTTGAAGAAGATGCTGTCGTCGATGAGCATGGTGAAGTATAGCTGAATCGAAACAGAGAGGTTGCCCACGAGTGGGCAGCCTTTTTTTTGATCCTACCCAGTCTTTTTTTGTCATACCTTGTCCTTTCGGTACATACAGTGTGGTAAGAGGTGGGTTTCAATATGCAAAAATACCTGGCTCCAAGCTTAAGAGGCATTCTTGAACAAGCTACGTTATCCAGACTTGAAGAAGTCCGGATTCGGCTCAACCGGCCTCTCATGGTAAAAGACGCAAGGGGGTTTTCCTTCCTATCGCACAATGGACAACTCTCTGTGCCGCTCCAAGCTTACATCGTTACAAGGGATGATCTGGAACGAACGGTGCAGCTTGTGACTGAGAGCTCCTGGTATGCCTGGGAACAGGAGATCCAAGGCGGTTACTTGACTTTACCCGGTGGACATAGGGTAGGGATTGGGGGTCAGGCCGTCTACAGTCATGGAGTTCTGAAGACGATTAAGAATATTTCATCCCTCAACTTCCGCCAGGGTCGGGCAGTCTTGGGGGCGGCTGACCCCATCATTGGCCAGGTTGCGTCGAAAGGTGGTTCCCAGGTTCTATCCACCCTCATCGTGTCACCGCCGGGCTGCGGTAAGACCACATTGCTGCGCGATCTTGCTCGCCAGGTGGCTAATTGCGGCCTACAGGTTGTGATTATCGATGAACGCTCAGAAATTGCTTCGTGCTATCTAGGGGTGCCGCAACTAGACGTGGGTGTACAGACCGATGTCCTAGATGGCTACGGTAAAGAAATAGGTGTGCATCACGCGCTGCGAGGACTAGGTCCCCAGGTCGTGGTGACAGACGAAATCGGGCATGGTGCTGACGCCCAGGTACTATCTGAACTTGCCCGCAGCGGCGTCAAGGTGATTGCTACTTGCCATGGTGACTCATGGGAGAACCTAAGAGGCAGGAGCTGGGCCAAGGAGAGTTTGGGGATATTTGAGCTGGTTGTGATCTTATCCAGGCGGATGGGGCCAGGTACCATAGAATCGGTTCTAAGAGTTCGTGGGGGCACATAAGATGTTGAGGACAGGGTGGGGGGTGAGCTGTCTTGCTTATGAAGGGTGTTGCGGCGGGTTTGATTCTTTTTTCCACTGGCGCCATGGGCCTAACGATTGCCAGAAGTTTTTCCCATCAAGTGCATAGCCTCAGACAGCTCATGACCTTCGTTCAAGTACTAGAATCGGAAATCCGATTTGCCAGAACTACGCTGCCCCATGTCCTAGCCCACCAGGCTACCCAGTTTTCTGGGGCCATAGGTATGTTTCTCAGTATTGTGAGCACAGGGCTCAAGGCAGGCCATGGCGAGCCCTTCATCGTGGTGTGGGAGGCAGGACTTGATTCTCTTGCCAGTAACGGTGTGCCAGGCTCCACTCTAGAGGATTTGCGAGGTCTCGGCGATGTACTAGGCACAAGCGATGTAACCGAACAGATCAAGCATCTAAACGTATTGCTGCATCGCTTAGAGCAAACTCTGAAGCGTTCCGAGGAAGAGCGAGATAAGCAAACCCGCTTGTGGCAGTACCTAGGTTTTTCTTCAGGCTTACTCCTGTGTCTACTTTTGCTCTAGGGAGGGATCAAAGTGGCGGATTTGTCTCCAATCTACCGCATCGCGGGCCTGGGTATTTTGGTCGCCGTTCTGAACATTTTCTTGGTGCAGGCCGAGCGCAAGGAGCAGGCCCAGATGCTGAGTCTAGCCGGCGTAATTATCGTTCTTTTATGGCTGGTCCAAATGGTGGGACAGCTGTTTTCAGATGTTGAAGCTGTTTTTAGGTGGTGACGGATTTGTTGTGGCTTCCTTTGGTGATTGGACTAGGGGTGGTTCTCACTGTGTTTCAGGCTCATCTCAGGGAGGAGCAACCGGCTTGGGCAGTCCTAGTGGCCTTTTCCTTTGGCGCTGTTATTTTCCTGGGCTTGCTGCCTCACTTCAGTGTCGCCTTTGGTGCCATAACTGTCTTGGCCAGGGAGGCTCAGGTCAGTTCACTGTACTTGAGCCCGGTCCTGAAGACCATTGGCGTCGCCTACATTACCTCCTTTGGAATTCAAGTCAGCCGCGAAGCAGGCGAAGAGACGATCTCTGGCATGATTGAGTTGGCTGGAAAACTCGTGATTGTAGTGATTGCACTTCCTCTTCTCCAAGGCGTTTTGTACACATTATTTGGCATACTCGGTTTTTAGGGTGATACAGATGAGGCAGTGCACGGTGATAAGGATCCTCTTGTTGTTTCTTTTGTTCTCTACCTCTGTGGCGCAGGCCCAAGATATTCCACATGAAGAGTCTCTTCAAGAGTCTCTCCAAGCGCAATTCGAAGCTCTAGACCTGGAGGATTTATTACGCTTTGGTGAGCTTTTGGAGACGGAGTATCAAGATTATTTGCCCAGCCTAACCATACGGGAGCTCCTCGTTGGTGGAAGTGATCTCCCATCCCCGACAGGTCTCCTGATGCTCTTGTTAGAGAACTTCTTGCGCGAGCTCTATCTAAGCTTGCACCTCCTACGTCAACTCGTGGTCATTGGCATTTTAGCTGCTCTACTCGAAAGATTGAGTGATTCCTTCGGAGCCAGAACTGTGGTGGATTTAGCATTTGCTGTCTGTTTTTTGGTCCTCGTGATCCTGGGATTACAGAGTTTCCAAGTAGCTTCTACCGTGGCCACAAGCGCCATAGACCAAATGGTTGGATTTATGTACTCTCTCATACCCTTGCTGTCATCTCTCTTGGTGGCGGTGGGTGGTGTGACGTCTGCGGCCGTATTCCATCCCTTGCTCTGGGCGCTGGTGGGAACCATCGCGACCCTGATGCAGAGACTGCTACTTCCCATGATCCTGATTAGTACTGCATTTTCTTTGGTAGCTCACTTCAGTCGTGAACTCTCCTTTTCTAGATTAGGGAGTCTGCTGAGGCAAGGGGTCATTGCCCTACTCGGGCTCTGTTTCATTGTCTTTTCCGGCTTTATGGTCGTTCGGGGAGCGATTGCTCCCGTAGCCGATGGAATCTCACTGCGTGCAGCCAAATACTTGACCAAGACCTTTATACCAATCGCCGGTGGAATGTTCGCTGATACTGTGGAAGTCGTTGTGGGAGGCTCGTTATTGATCAAAAACGCGGTGGGCATTTTCGGTTTGGTCATGATCATGTTAATGGTGGCAACGCCACTTCTGAAAGTCCTGGCCATGCTTGTTGTGTATAAAATCGTGGGGGCACTCTTAGAACCCATATGTGACAAGCGAATTGTGCAGGTTCTAGGCACTATGGAGGCATCTTTAACCTTGGTACTCATTGCCTTGGCGACAGTTGCCCTGATGTTGTTTTTGTCCATTACCATCTTAGTGGGGATAGGAAACTTAGCGGTGCTTATGAGGTGAAACCATGTATTGGAAGGAGTGGCTCCAGAGCCTGCTTGGCCTAGTCATTCTACTAGGTATCCTAGAAATGATCTTGCCAGCTGGAGAGTTGGCGAAGTTCTCTAGGCTTGTCTTCGGTCTGGTGCTCATGCTTGCCGTATTGCAGCCGCTGATCATTATTTTGGACCAGGGTCTGCAAACTTGGGATCTGGCCTGGGGAAGCGAACCCCTGCGGGAGCCCGAGGTGCAGAGGTTGGCGCAGAGTGTACAGCTAGCCGCTACCAGACCATTTTTAACCAATAACCAAGAAGCGGTGGCCTCTCAAATCGAGGGGATGCTCCTCGGCTTGGATTATGTCGATGATGCCATGGTTCAGATCCGAGTTGCTGGGCAACGCGATGTCTTGGTCGACGTCTGGATGCGCCCTTTCGCTGTAGGGTCCGGACGATCCGTTGGCGAGCTGGTGGGGTCCGTGTTACATATTCCGGTTACCCAGGTCTTGGTACAGCCTTGGGTCGAGTAAGGGGTGAGACTGTGGGCGAGTTGTGGAACAGGCTACATGAACGACAAAAAAAGGTCTTGAGCTGGCTTGCGGTCGTTCTAATCGTTGGCGTCGGGATCCTTGTACTTCAGCCATCTGGGCCTGTAGAGGTACCACTAACGCCCTCTAGCGAAAAACGCGAAGAGACAAGAATCTCAAACTCGACCAAGGGAATTCTAGAAAAGGAGCTCACGTCCGTCCTCGATTCCATGATGGGCCGCAAGTGTACAACTGTGTTTGTGACCATGGAGCGAGGGCCGAGCCTAAAGATTGCCTACGATGTAACCGAAGAGGAGCGCTATGGCGACCAGGGGCTAAGCGAAAAACGCTGGACATCGAGTCCAGTCTTGATGCGCAACGATGCTGATAGGAAGGAGGTGCCACTGGTTCTCGAAGAAATCGAGTCCAAGGTTCGAGGAGTCTTGGTGGTGGTCGATTGGGATCCTAGCATCGATTTGCGGCTGGCTATCTCTCAAGCGGTTTCCACGTCCCTACAGGTCCCGATGTATCGAATTGAGGTTTTGTTCAAACAATAAGGGAGGATAGTGAGCATGGCTAAGTTCTATGTCTTTCGTGGCAGGAAGGTCCTTTGGAATCTCTTCATCTTTGTGCTGGTGATTGCAGCGCTCATGTACATTTTCAGTGCAGATGATGAATTTGACGTTAACGGTGCCATCATCTCGGACGGAGAGGACGACGTAAGCCAGGTTGTGTTAGTTGAGCCGGTGACAGTGCGAACCGTTCCCACGAAATT
Organism: uncultured Clostridiaceae bacterium; assembly: GCA_964485345.1. Taxonomy (GTDB): domain Bacteria; phylum Bacillota; class Limnochordia; order Darwinibacteriales; family Darwinibacteriaceae; genus UBA5420. The sequence goes on along the minus strand of CAZAJB010000001.1, from coordinate 37,467 downwards.
TTCCGAATACAAGCTCGAACGAGAGCGAATGCGCAGCCGGCAGGTGGAGCTCCTGCAAAACTTCGCCTATGATGGCCATACTGAACGGGAGCGCAAAGAAAAAGCCCAGACCGATTTGCAGGAATTCATTGAGAAAATCAGTCGTGAGACAGATATTGAGAATCTGTTAAAAGCACAGGGTTACCTAGATGCCTTGGTTCTCTTGGATCAAGAGGCTATCACCGTGGTAGTTCCAGTCACCTTGATCAGGGAAGAAGCTGCACGGATTGGCGAACTCGTTCACCGCTTGACGGGAATCAGGCTCGAGCGAATAACTATCGTGGATGAAACAATCGGTGTGTAGTCTCCGCGCTGTAGTCTGGTTCCCTGTAAGCCTCAGAAGTCTGGGGCTTCTCTTTTTTAGAGGAGATGCTTCAAGGTTAGCGAAATATCCAGAGATGTGAGAAAGAGGTGTGTCATAAGCATGGAATTTAACCAGATCAAAGAACTGATTTCTCTGGTCAACTCGACTGACCTAACGGACGTAGAGATAGAAAAAGCGGATTTTCGCCTGCGTATCCGCAAAGAGCAAAGACAGGCGAATCCTGGGCCTGCGCAGATTGTAGAGGAGATTGCTGCTCCCGGTGTGACAGTCAGCGCTGAACCGACCGCTGAGTATAGAGATGGGCTCATAGAAGTAGTCGCACCGATGGTAGGCACATTTTATCGTGCTCCAGCGCCGGATGCGGATCCTTTTATTCGGGTGGGAGAGACCATTACTCAAGGTCAAACTTTGTTTATTATTGAGGCTATGAAGATGATGAATGAAATCGAGTCCGAAGTGAAGGGTATGGTCAAACAAGTGCTGGTTGAAGACGGTGAGCCGGTAGAATATGGACAGCCCTTACTCTTGATTGATCCCAAGGCTTAGGAGGTGTCCTATGTTGCGCAGAATACTTGTCGCGAACAGAGGGGAGATTGCGTTACGCATTATCCGAGCCTGTCGCGAGTTAAATATCGAATCCATCGCTGTTTATTCTGAAGCAGATCGAGATTCGCTCCACACAAAGTGGGCTGACAAAGCAGTGTGCATTGGGCCTGCAGCTTCCAGAAACAGCTACTTAAGTGCCCAAAATATCCTAGCAGCAGCCATCGCTCATGGTGCCGATGCCATCCATCCGGGTTATGGATACTTAAGTGAGAGCGCCATTTTTGCCGAGATTTGTGAAGCGCATAACCTCGTTTTTATTGGTCCCACTGCCGAACATATTGAGCTCTTGGGCGACAAATCCAAAGCCAAGGCCACCATGGAACGAGCCGGTGTCCCAGTTATCCCCGGGAGCGTGGGCTCGATTAGTGACGAGGCCGAATTAGTGAGGATTGCCGAAGAGATTGGCTTTCCTGTCATGATTAAAGCCAGCGCAGGTGGGGGCGGCAAGGGCATGCGTCTTGCCCTGGATCGGGGCCAGTTACTTAAAGCATATCACACAGCCCGCTCAGAAGCTTCTGCCGCCTTCAGCAATGATGAAGTCTATTTGGAGAAGTTTATTGCAGCTCCCAGACATATCGAGATCCAGCTTCTTGGTGACAATTTTGGTAAGATTGTCCATTTCGGTGAGAGGGAGTGTTCACTGCAACGGCGTCATCAGAAGCTGATTGAGGAGAGCCCCTCTGCGGTCGTTGACGATGCCCTGCGGACTGAAATGGGCCGCTTAGCCGTCTTGGGTGCCGAGGCAGTTCGTTATCGTAATGCAGGTACCATGGAGTTCTTGCTTGATGCTTCAGGTGAATTTTACTTTATGGAAATGAACACAAGAATTCAGGTTGAGCATCCGGTGACGGAGATGGTTTATGGAATCGATCTGATCAAAGAACAGATTCGTATCGCTTCCGGCGATCCCCTTGGTTATGATCAAAGCGATATTAGCCCTATGGGTCACGCCATTGAGTGCCGCATTAACGCCGAAGCGGTTAGGCTAAACTCCAGACCCTCCCCGGGCCTCATCGAGAGTTTGTTCGTTCCAGGCGGATGTGGGATTCGTTGGGACAGCCATGTCCATCAGGGATACAGAATCCCTCCCTTTTATGACTCCATGTTTGCCAAACTGATTGCTTGGGGAACAGATCGTGATGAGGCCATTGAACGCATGAAACGAGCCCTTGGGGAGCTGACAGTGGAGGGGATCGAAACGTCGATACCCTTTCATCGGGTTATGATGGAAGAACCCGCCTTTCGTGCGGCCCGTTTTTCCACGGACTTCCTGGACCATTGGTTGGAAGAAACGGAATTGTCGACCAGGGAATAGTTTGGTATAATACTTGCAGGAGGTGGGAGAAAATGTCGGAAACCGAACGACGTAGCGAATTAGGCGAAGTGAAGATCGCCAATGATGTAGTCGGAATCATCGCAGGTCTGGCAGCCGTTGAAGTTCCGGGTGTAGCTGGAATGAGTGGAGGCATAGCCGGTGGTATTGCCGAAATGCTCGGACACCGCAACTTGTCAAAAGGTGTTAAAGTTGAAGTCGGAGAACACGAATGTGTTGTTGATTTGTTTCTGATTATCGAATATGGATACAGTATTCCTGAAGTGGCCCAACAGATTCAAGAGAACGTCAAACGAACAATTGAGGTCATGACGGGTCTTGATGTGATGGAGGTAAACTTGCACGTTCTTGGTGTGCAGTTCCCGCAAGAAAAAAAGGGTGAAGAGGCGCAAGTACCCGCTCCTAGGGGGAAGTAGGATGATACTATTTGATCGAATCTTGCTAGGAATTGCCGCTTTGGTTATGGCTGTGCTCGCTGGACTCTTGCTGTCAACGCTGTGGGGCAGTACCTTCCTCGTTGATTGGCTTCGATCCCCGAATCTGATGATCGATGGTAGTATTGCCGCCTTGATCCTGGTGCTCTTAGCCATTTACGTCCTAGTCCTGATTACCAGATTTGAGAGGAAAAAATTCATCGTGTATCCTAGAGAACTCGGTGAAGTGAAGATCAGCACAGCCTGTGTAGAGAGTCTGATTGTGGAGGCTTCGGAACAGATTCCAGGTCTAGCGCAAGTCAGAGCTTCATTTACCGATGTGGTTAATCCTAAGGTAACCCTCAGAGTTGTTGTCCATCCTGATCACAACCTCTCCCGTCTGTCCGAAGATCTGCAGGAAAGCGTCAGATCTTATGTTGAAAAGACGGTGGGGATCGTCATTCAGGAAGTGGAAGTATTTGTTGATGGAATCGGGAAGAACGCCACGGATAACGATGCGGAGCTCGTTTAATTCATCTAGAGGGGTGCTGGTATGAAGGATAGGTTGCTGGGGATACTTGGTACTCATTTGGGGAAAACACTCGGTTCGATCATGGGCCTCATTGTAGGCTGGATCATCATCGTGTTTGGCATACTCAAAGGTCTCTTTGTTGTGCTCTGTATTGTCGTAGGCTTTCTCCTAGGTTCATATTTGGACTCGCCAAAAAGTGGTGGCGGTTTTACCAGTCGATTTTCGAGGTGATCTTGTTTGAGTAGACGATTAGCACGGCAGATTGCGTTTCAGACATTGTTCCAGATTGATTTGAGCAAGAGTGATGCGGAAGCTGCCATGGAACAGAGACTAAATGATGTTGCTTTGAGCCCTGAGAATCAGGAGTACGTAAGAACCGTGGTGCGAGGCGTTTATGATCAGATTCCAGCGTTAGATGCCCAAATTGGAACTATTTCTAGGGCGTGGGAGGTCCATCGTCTCGGATATATTGATCGCAGCATTTTGCGGCTGGCTATCTATGAAATTGTCTTCATGGATGAGATTCCAGTTGGCGTCACAGTTAACGAGGCAGTGGAGTTAGCGAAGGAGTTTGGCGATGATGAGTCTCCGCGCTTCATTAATGGACTATTAGGCACCGTGGTTCGAGACGGAGATTTCCGATGAAAGTATTTCTCGGAATTGATACGAGCAGCTATACCACGTCAATGTGTGTTTTCGGTGAGGACGGAATGATTAAAGCGGATGAACGGAAAGTTTTGCAGGTGGCTTCTGGTGCCCGAGGTTTGCGGCAATCAGAAGCCTTATTTCAACATGTGCAGAATATTGCGCCCCTCACCTCGCAATTGGCCCCTGCTCTGGAAGGACATGATCTTGCAGCTGTTGGCGTGTCGATGAAGCCGCGTCCACAGGACGATTCCTATCTGCCAGTATTCTTGCCCGGATTGGCCTTAGGCGAAGCTCTGGGTAACCTGCTTGGTATACCCTGCCACAAGTTGACTCATCAGGAAACCCATATTTGGAGTGGAATTGCTAGTGCAGGGGGGCCTCTGACCTCGGATTTTTTGGCTATTCACTTGTCTGGGGGGACTACAGAACTGACCTCAGTCAGGCGTGGTGACACCAACAATAGGCTCGAGATTGAACTTGTGGGTGGGACTCTGGATCTCCATGCAGGACAATTTGTTGATCGCATCGGCCTGCAACTTGGACTACCTTTTCCCGCCGGTTCTTTTCTTGAACAGCTGGCTAATGCCACAACAGAGACCGTACCAGTGGCGACGTTTCACCGCGCTGGGAAGGTCAGCTTTTCCGGACCGCTGACTGCGCTAGAAAGAATGCTGGGAGTCGTGCCACCGGAGGTGTGTGCTCGGACCTGTTTTGCCAGCATCTCCCGGACCTTGGTGAAGTGGATCCGCTGGGCGGAGGAGAAGTATACAACTCGCGAACTTTTGATCGTTGGCGGCGTAGCCGCCAACCAGATCATTCGCGCTACCCTTTGTGAACGATTACCGAACTGGAGATTATACTTTGCAGAACCTATCTACAGTGTAGATAATGCCTATGGGGCTGCTTTTTTTAGTGCTCTAATGGCTGGAAAGGCGGGTGAGAATTTTGCTGCAACCCCTTTCGGTCAGTGAACTGACAAAACAGATCACATTGGCCCTGACTGGCCCGGAATTTCAGAGTGTGGCAGTGGCGGGGGAGATCTCAAACTTCCTTCATCATCGCTCTGGGCACATGTATTTCTCCCTGCGGGATGCTCAGAGCAGAATTAAAGCAGTTATGTTCCGCGGTCGCAACCAGCGCTTGGGTTTTGTGCCAAAGAACGGAGATACTCTAGTTGCCATGGGATCCATCGGGGTTTACGAACCCAATGGAGAATACCAGCTCTATGTGGACTTGCTCCTTCCGCTGGGCATGGGAGATTTCCACTTGGCCTTTGAGCAATTGAAGGACAAGCTGGATAAAGAGGGCTTGTTTGACGCTGCAAGGAAGCGCTCTTTGCCTGTTCTGCCCCGTAGAGTAGGAGTGATAACTTCACCTTCGGGGGCTGCCATTAGAGACATTCTCCATGTCCTTACCCGGCGGTATCCGGGGGTACAAGTCCTGGTTTTCCCCGCTTTGGTGCAAGGCGAAGGCGCACCGGCTAGTTTGATCCAGGCCCTTGCTGCGGCCCAAGAAACGAATGTGGACGTGATCATTATCGGGCGCGGGGGAGGTTCCTTCGAAGACTTGGTTGCCTTCAATGATGAGGGTCTAGCCAGAGCGATTGCGGGATCGACCATTCCTGTTGTCTCCGCCTGTGGTCATGAGACCGACTTTACGATTGCCGATTTTGTCGCAGACCTGAGAGCGCCTACCCCCTCTGCTGCTGCAGAAATTGTGGTCCCTCTGCAGGAGGAACTGATTGCCAACGTCGCCTCGCTGCAAAGCCGCATGGTCAGTTTCGTTCAACGAAAAATTCAGGCGGATCGCCGCTATGTGAGAAACTTAAGCCAACGACCTGTGCTTTTGAGACCCGAGCATCATCTTAACCAGCAAAGGCAACGGCTTGATGAGTTAGTGACGGGCCTAGGCCGCTATGAGCGGCATGGTGTGTTCGTCAAACGGGAGAAACTGGCGGGCCTTGTGGGGAAACTCGAAACCCTCAGCCCCCTCGCCACCTTAGGGCGCGGTTACTCCATCTGCCAGAATGAGCGAGGTCAGATCTTGCGCCAGTCTCACCAGGTTGTCCCTGGTGATGTAGTCAATGTGACGCTACAGGAAGGGTCTTTATCTTGCATTGTAGAAGGGAGAAGGACATGAGTGAACTAAAGTTTGAAGAAGCCCTAGCTCGCTTGGAGGAAATCGTGCGGAACCTTGAACAAGGCGAGGCGGCGTTAGATGAAGCCTTAGTCCTCTTCGAAGAGGGGGTAAAATTGGCCCGTTTCTGCAACCAGCAGCTCGATCAAGCACAAGCCAAAATTGAGATCATGATGAATGATGGGAAGATTGAGACATTTGAGGTGAGCGAAACATGAAGCAATTAGTTCTCGAAATTGAAGCAATCTTGGATCAGGTGCTTCCGCCTGCCCAAACCGTTCCTGCTGTCCTACACGAGTCGATGCGCTACTCTACTCTCGGAGGTGGCAAGCGCCTCAGGGCACTCTTGGCTATGGGGGCCTGCGCTGCAGTTGGAGGAGATATCAACAACACATCGGGTCTCGTGGCGGCCATCGAAATGGTCCAAGCCTACTCCCTTATTCATGATGACTTGCCCTGTATGGATGACGATGATCTCCGGCGGGGCAAACCCTCGAATCACGTTGTCTACGGGGAAGCTGTAGCGCTTCTGGCTGGAGATGCCCTCTTGACGGAGGCATTTGCAGAGTTGGCCAGTATGCCAGAGAAATATGGAGTTGCCTACGAGACAACGGTTCAAGTCATTGGGGAGTTAGCTCGGGGAGCAGGATCCTTAGGCATGGTGGGTGGACAAGTTATGGATATCTCGAGTCAAGATCAAGAGCTTGCTGAGGACACACTCCGCTACATTCATGAGCACAAGACGGGAGCCTTGTTTAAAGCGGCCCTACGGGGAGGCGCCCTCCTAGGCGGGGCCAATCCAGAGGAGTTGAACCAGATTACGCGCTATGCGGAGAACTTTGGCTTAGCATTTCAGATCACCGATGACATTCTTGATGAAACGGGACAAACCGAGCAACTCGGCAAGGCAGTCAAGACGGATCAGCTCCATGGCAAGCAGACCTATCCACGGCTCTATGGTCTAGAAAAATCGGGCGAGATGGCAGAACGGTGTGTTATGGAGTGCCATGACGCCTTGAACGGTTTTTCGCAGAAAGCGGGGTTATTACGAGAACTGGCCTCCTTTATCATCCAACGCGACCATTAGGTTACTTGCACTCATGAAAAAATCTATGATATAATAGAACCAACCTACAGGTGAATGGCGCAGTATTCTAGTCGTCAATCTTGTTTTTGAAAACGGGCCTAAAAATCCGTTGAGGGCACATCGATGAAGTCTTTGGTGGTGGCTTTCGACGCCCAGTCGGGGGTTGCTGCTGAGGGTTAAGGATGGAGGGCGATCTGCAAGGGCATGCAGGCGTTGACCCTCTATCCACGGAGACCCATAACTGTGGAAACATGGAGAACGTGTTTTTACGGCTTGGGATTAAACCTGCACGCGATACGCATTTGCAACCTATTCGTACATTAGTGTTGGGTGCAGTGTAGCCTGTCTTGCGTGGTGTTTGGGGGATAGTGGTTCGAGGCAATGTACGTACTCTAGGCCAGAGTGAGTTGCCGGTCCTGTAAACGGACACACCCTTGAAACCTTCACTGCAAAAGAGACTAGAGAACAAGATTTGGTGTTGAGGAAAACTCCTAGACTGTTTCTTATCTAAGATGGTGAAGTGGGGATTACGGTGTGGCCTAAGTGGTAATCCAGCCTCGGCTGTGGTGACAAGCGAAGGGATCGGAAAGGGGAAACCGCCAGTTTCGGTGACGGACTGGAAGATTCTTGGGAAAACCTGCTGGACCTAAGCCACAATCTTTACTCATTTCACCGCCATTTGCCTCGGTATTCTACTGAACACTTCGATATTCTATGGAATACGAAGTGTTCAGCTTGGAGTTTGACTTCGTCAAACATCCACTCTAGCAAAGGAGCAAATTATAAGGCTCATGCGGATTCGATGGCGAAAAGTACTTACATTAACGATGGTTACATTCATGGTGTCGCTAGTATTCAACTTGGGTAGTAACAGCGTATTGTCGTTTGTATCTTTGACATTAGGCTTGGTGTTACTACTTTTTATTATCTTAGTCGGGGTCATATTTGATATTGTGGGAGTGTCGGCCACCGCAGGCGAAGAGGCTCCCTTTCATGCTATGGCATCGAAACGTGTACCAGGGGCGAAGCAGGCTATCTGGCTTGTTCGCAATGCAGACTCTGTATCCGCATTCTGCAACGATCTCATTGGTGATGTGGCGGGAACCTTAAGCGGTGCAGTAGGTGTGGCCATTGTCTTTCACGTTTTCAATTTGGGGCACCTTTCTGCAGGACTTGGGGAGACACTAGCTAATACTTTCATGGTAGCGTTAATTGCCGCTCTTACGGTGGGCGGAAAGTCAATTGGCAAGAATTTTGCCATTTCCCATTCAACGACGATTCTCATCCTCGTGGGGCGTCTGCTGTATTCTATGGAGCGAATCGGAATACGGTTTGGCTCAGCGGCAGCAAAAAACAGGAAGAGGTAAGCTTAATGGTTGATACGTTGCTTGATCGCATTAAATCACCAGAGGATATCAAGAAGCTCGATGTACATAGTCTTCAGCTTTTAGCCGGGGAGATACGGGCTCATATCATTTCCACTGTTGAAGAGACCGGTGGTCATCTTGGGGCTAACTTAGGCGTTGTAGAACTGACTCTGGCCTTGCATTCTGTGCTTTCCACCCCAAGGGACAAGATTATCTGGGATGTGGGTCATCAGTGCTATACACACAAACTCATAACCGGTCGTAAGGACCGGTTCCATACACTTCGCCAGTGGCAAGGACTCTCAGGATTTCCGCTTCCAAGCGAAAGCGAGCACGACCCTTTCGGGGTAGGACATAGTTCTACCTCGATTTCTGCTGCCGCTGGTATGACCATAGCACGTGATCTGAAGGGCGAGGACTACCGCGTTGTGGCTGTGATTGGCGATGGAGCCCTCACGGGAGGTATGGCCTTTGAAGCACTTTGCCACATCGGATCCTTAGGCAAAGACTTGGTCGTGATCCTAAACGATAATGCTATGTCCATCACCAAGAACGTCGGCGCCTTGAGTGACTACCTTGGTAGGATTCGTTCGGACAGTACATTGTACAGAGCAAGGGAGGATCTATCCCTGTTCCTGCGCAGGGTGCCCCTGGTGGGCAAGCCCCTAGCTCAAGTGGCCCATAAGTTCAAGGTTGCCCTGAAGAACATGCTTCCCGGCCAGCTCTTTGAAGATCTAGGTTTCGCCTATCTCGGACCCTTTGACGGACATAACATTTCACGTTTGCAGCGGGCAATTACCTCAGGTATTGACCGAGGCGGACCGGTGCTCATTCATGTTTACACCCAAAAGGGACGGGGACATGCATTAGCCGAAGAAGATCCCCAACGCTATCATGGCGTAGGACCCCTTAAAGTGATCGGCAATGGGCGAAAAGAGACATTGTCATATAGTCAAGTGTTTGGGAAAGCGTTAGAGGAGCTGGCCGAGAAAAACCCCAAGGTAGTAGCTATAACTGCTGCCATGGCTGACGGAACTGGATTGGGGAAATTTGCCAAGCGATTTCCAGACCGACTTTTTGACGTGGGAATTGCAGAGCAGCACGCCTTGACCTTGGCTGCTGGCATGGCCAAGGAGGGATTACGGCCCGTTGTGGCTATTTATTCAACATTCCTGCAGCGAGGTTATGACCAGATTATCCATGATCTGGCCTTGCAAAAGCTTCCCGTTGTGATCGGAATTGATCGAGCGGGCGTCGTGGGAGACGATGGCCCAACGCACCATGGGGTTTTTGATATCAGTTTCCTCCGTGCGATACCAAATATGACATTGTTGGCACCAAGCTCAGGCAATGAACTGGCTGCCATGCTTGTCTGGGCGTTCGAGCAGTCCGGTCCTGTGGCAATTCGCTACCCTAGGGGTGACGCAGGTCTTGAACGCGCCGAACTGCACTTTGATCCCATGGATCCTGTTCCAGCAGTCACTGTAAAGATGGGCCATGATGCCGTTATCTTTGCCATTGGCCCCATGGTTGAAGTTGCCTTAGAGGCGGCTCGCCTCCTCGGACCTGAGTGTAGCTGCGGTGTTGTTAATGTCCGTTCCATCAAGCCACTCGATGGTTCCTTGCGCCGCATGGCCCATGGCAAGAAAGCTGTCGTGACCTTGGAGGATCACGTCATAGCAGGAGGCTTTGGCAGTAGCGTACTCGAGCTCTTGCGGGACGAAGTGGATGTGAAGGTTGAGTGCATTGGCTATCCTGACTCCTTTGTTCCCCAAGGAAGCGTCGACCGATTGCACGAAGAGTATGGTTTGAGTGTGAACCATGTGGTGATGACCGTTCGAAGATTGCTATCAGGACGCTCTTTGAAGATTGTTGCCCACAAGGACCTGTAGTCCACTATGCGCCTCGATAGAATGTTGGTGAGCAGAGGCTTGGTTTCGTCTAGGCAAAGGGCTAAGGAACTCATTGGGCAAGGGCAGATCCTCGTCGATGGGCAGCTAAGCAGAAAACCAAGCATGGACATATCGAGTGAGTCAAAAATTGAGGTGGTAGGGACAGCCCTCCCCTATCCGAGCCGAGCAGGCCTCAAGTTAGAAAAGGCGCTAAGAGTCTTTGAGATCCAAGTAGCAGGTCGCGTGGCCCTCGATGTGGGGGCGTCAACAGGAGGCTTTACTAGTTGTCTCCTGCAAGCGGGGGCGGAGTTCGTGATTGCTGTAGATGTGGGGCAAGACCAGCTTGTAGAGGAACTTCGCTTCCATCAGCGAGTGATGGTGTTGGAAAAAACGAACATTCGCGACTTGACTCCTAGCCAATTGCCCTACCCGGCAGATCTTGCCACTGTGGATGTATCATTCATATCCCTAACAAAAGTGTTTCCGTCCGTGCGAGCGTTACTTGCTCCCGCAGGTCAGGTCGTAGCTCTTATAAAACCTCAGTTTGAAACGGAGGGAGTTGGTCTCAACAAGCATGGTGTAATACAGGACCAACGTGTTCATTTGACCTATCTTCCCCCCTTAGTTGATCAATTACAGGGAGAGAATTTTGGCCTCTTGGGTTTTGATTATTCTCCAATCAGCGGCGCAAAAGGGAATATTGAGTATTTGGCCCATTTTGGCCTCGGTTCCAGGCCCCGCGATGCCACGGACTTGGTCTCTAGGGTAATTAGGGATTCCTGGCGTCAAGCGCCTTAGAAAGGAAGGGTAGACTATGCATATTGGTATCATACCCCACACTGGTAAAAGCGTTGCTATGAACCTTGCGGAGGAACTAGTCAAGTATTTCCAGGAGCAGAGCGTAAGCTACAACGTGATCACACACCCTTCCCTAACGAATGTGGCAGGCCTAGATCTAGTGATCGTCTTAGGTGGAGACGGCACCTTGTTAAATGCAGCCCGTCTCACCAGCCAAGTTCAGGTACCTGTCTTTGGCGTGAACGTTGGTCATCTTGGCTTTTTGACTGAAGTGGAGACAGATGGCCTTTTTCCAGCCGTGGAAAAGTTTTTTGCGGGTGACTACAGTATTGAAGAACGGATGCTGATCACCGCCCTCATAAATCGCAGTGGTGTTGAGATAGCCCGCTATGTGGCCCTCAATGACTTTGTCATTACCCGGGGCACTTTTGCGCGCATCATCGATCTAAGCATCTTCGTGGGCGAGCAGCATGTTACGGACTATTCGGCCGATGGCGTCATCGTTGCAACGTCGACTGGTTCAACAGCCTATTCGTTAAGTGCTGGGGGACCCATCATCGAGCCGCTCCTTGAGTGTGTCTGCATTACGCCCATTTGTGCCCATTCCCTTGCGGCTCGTTCTGTTGTGACCGGTGCTGACGCCACCATCACTGTGCACCTAAATAGCATTAGCGAAGAAGTGATGTTCACCATCGATGGGCAACACGGGTTTCCCTTGCGGGCGGGCGATCATGTGACGATACGGAGAGCAGAGAAACCTGCCCTCTTTGTGAAACTGAGCGGCCGGGGCTTTTTTCAAGTACTACAGAGTAGGCTAAGAATGCCTCAGAGTTGGGGTGGCAATCATGAAGAATAGCAGACAAAACAAGATTTTGCAGATTGTGGCGGAGCATGGCGTAGAAACCCAGGAAGAACTGATGGAGCTTCTACGCCTCGGCGGGCACCAGGTAACCCAGGCGACCATCTCTCGGGATATGAAGGAGCTTCGCCTTGTGAAGGTTCCAGATGGCCAGGGCGGTGCTAAGTATGCAATTCAAACGAATGTCACACGGGGCGATCTGGTTCGTCGGGCTCGGCGCATTTTCGAAGATTATGTGTGTAGTGTCGATTTTAGTGGTCCCTTGATCATGATCAAGACCTATCCCGGGGGCGCACATGCTGTAGCAGCAGTCATTGACGAACTGGATTGGCCAGAGATGGTTGGTAGTATCGCCGGGGATGACTCTATTTTAGTTCTGACCCATGGCAACGATCCCAAACCTAGCAAGCCCACCGGTTCGACCGGGGTCTTGTTTACTCGAATTCGGGAGTTGATGAAAGGGTGAGCCTGTGCTAAATGAGTTGCAGATTCGCAATTTTGCCCTAATCGAAGAGCTAGAATTGTCGTTCTATTCTGGATTTAGTGTACTGAGTGGAGAGACGGGAGCGGGGAAGTCCATCATCATTGATGCATTGGGCTTGCTTCTAGGAGCTCGAGCCTCCCTGGAGATGATCCGCACAGGTGCGGAGAGTACTCGCATTTGTGGTAGTTTCTCGCACAACGCTATTTCGCAAGGCTTGCTAACGGAGTGGGGAATGCTAGACGGAGAAGAGCTGATCATCGCACGAGAGATCAACTCGAGTGGGCGTAACAAATGCTGGATCAATGGGCAATTAGCCACCGTAGGACAGCTGGCGGAGCTCGGTCCCTATTTGGTGGATATCGTGGGGCAACATGATAGCCAGAGCCTCTTAAATCCGCAGGGGCACGCCATCCTCTTGGATATGTTTGGTGGTGCAGAACACCTAGCCCTTCTCAAGCAAGCCAACGAGCTCGCTGCTCAGTGGTCCGCTTTGCGATCAGAGCTCAATCGCCTGCAAGACGATGAAAGGGAACGAAATCGCCGGATCGATCTACTCACCTTCCAGGTAGAAGAAATCGCCAAAGCAGTGCTGCTACCTGGGGAAGACGAGCAACTTGAGGCGGAGCGATCGCGCTTGGCAAACTTGGATAGAATTCGTCAAGCCCTCCACTACATACTAGATGTCATGGGCGAAGACTACGATGAGCGAGATTCGCTTTTACATAGTTTGTCAAGCATGGAGGCAGAGCTGCGGCGCGCCTCAGCCCTTGATCCGGACTTGCAGCCCTTAGCAGAGCGTTACACGGGTCTTTCCTTGGAACTCCATGACGTCTATGGAGAGTTCCGGGAGTATCTTGACCAGCTCGCTGCAGACCCAGGACGACTGAACGAGGTCGAATCACGTCTAGACCTCATCGATGGACTCAAGCGCAAGTATGGCAGCAGTGTAGAAGAAATCCTGGTCTACCAGGGCGACGCAGCGGAAGAACTGGGTCGACTCGAAAATGCAATAGTGCGAGCGGGTGGACTAGAAAGCCAAGGCCGAGCTCTTCATGGGCGCTGGCTTAAGGAAGCAACTCGCTTGACGCAGAGCCGGAAGAACGTAAGCTTGCGCTTGGAAAAGCAAATTGAAAAGGAACTTGCCGACTTGTCCATGGGTACTACGAAATTCAGGGTCGACTTTTTGCCTAAAGTGGCTAGTGTGCCAGCACTGGGTGGCCAAGAAGAACTCGAGTTCATGATGGCGCCGAATATTGGTGAGGACGTAAAACCACTGGCGAAGATTGCATCTGGCGGCGAACTGTCCCGCGTGATGTTGGCGGTGAAAGCCATCTTGATCGAGGAGGAGCAGACACCTACCGTTATTTTTGATGAAATTGATGCCGGAATTGGTGGGAGAACTGCAGTCCACCTCGGAGAGAAGCTACAGGCCCTAAGTGAAGTCCGTCAGGTTCTTTGTGTCACCCATTTACCGGTGGTAGCCAGTTTTGGCAGACATCATTATTCCGTCCAGAAATACTCTAACGGCCAGCGTACAACTGTCAGCGTACACTTGCTCGAACACGATGAGCGGGTGGAAGAACTAACACGCATGCTTGGCGGCTCCACCGATCAGCTCGTCACCTTTGAGCACGCCCGGGAGCTTCTGAAAAGGACGAGTACACTGACTTCCTAGCACCCTGTTCTGCCAGCTAGTTCCTTCTATATCAAAACACAACGCAGGGTAACCTACACCCATAAGAAAATGTGAGGGGGTAGGTGGCTTTGTGAAAAAGGTCGTGCTCCGTCTGGGGCTGACACTTATTCTAGCATGTCTTTTGGCTTTGGCTACAGTGCCATACTGGGTTTCGGCAGTGGGGATTCCTAGTGAACTGAAAGTATTTCCCGGTATGGAACTACAGTTGGATCTCAATCCGCCCTTCCGGATCCAAGATCAGACCGGGCTAGAGGTGACAGGACTATTTGACACTGAGAACCTGGGAACCAGTGTCTACAGGGTGAATCTATTCGGCTGGTTGCCCTTAACCGAGGTCGTCGTTGATGTCGTTCCCCTAGTTCGAGTCTTTCCTGGCGGGCAGTCAATTGGGGTCTTGCTCAGCTCCGATGGCTTAATGATTGCTGATCTTGGTGTGGTGTTGGATGCGACTGGGGTAGAACGATTCCCTGCTCGGGACGCAGGGATTAAGCCGGGGGATGTGCTACTTTCCATCGAAGGTCATCCACTGCGCCGGCCAGAACAGGTGAGTCAACTGATTAACGCCCTAGCCGAAGAAAAGAAGGTCTTGGAGCTTGTTGTCAGGCGCAATGACCATACGCTTAGGCTCGAGATTGAACCAGTACTCTCCGGGCCACTTGGGCAACAGATGGCGACGTACTTACTGGGGATCTATCTAGAGGATCCAGCTGCTGGTGTGGGAACAATGAGTTTTTATGACAGAGAATCGGGACGTTTTGGTGCCTTGGGGCACACGGTGACAGACAGCCGGGGGCGACCACTCACGATCGCCAAGGGAAGCATAGTAGAAGCAACAATTGATGGTATTCGCTATGGTAGCAGAGGAACTCCTGGAGAAAAGGTAGGCTTTTTTCACGGAGAACAAGATGCAATGGGCATTATCGACTCCAATACTAGCTTCGGGATTTTTGGTAGTTTGGCAGAACTCCCACAAAGCGCCTTTGCAGAACCCGTTCCAGTAGCTTTTGCCCATCAAGTGAGGCTCGGGCCGGCTGAGATCTACACTGTCCTCCAGGGAAATCGGATTGAGCGCTTTGCCGTGGAGATTATCAAGGTGGTTAATCAAACTAGACCTGGAGAAAAAGGCATGATTGTTGAGGTCACCGATGAACGACTGCTGAGAGAAACAGGGGGAATCATTCAGGGCATGTCAGGCAGCCCCATTTTACAGAATGGCATGTTGGTTGGTGCGATTACTCACGTGTTTGTCAATAATCCGACCAAAGGATATGGAAGTTTTGCCGAGTGGATGGTTTACGAGGCAGGGCTGGGGCAGGTTCAGGAAATTCCCGCGAAACAATCCGTTTCGCGGGAAGGTTTTTTTTTACATGTAGAGAAAGACTTTAATGCAGCAGTTTTGCGTGCTGTTCAGACAACATTGCGGCGAGGTGTGGAGACTAAAATGGAAAAAAGAACGCTTGTCTTGGGAGTCATCGGATCCGATGTACATGCGGTTGGTAACAAGATTTTGGAGATATCCTTTAAAGAAGCAGGGTTCACCGTGGTTAATCTAGGAGTCTTAGTTTCACAGAAAGAATTCGTCGAAGCGGCTGTAGAAACCAATGCTGACGCCATCATGGTGTCATCTCTCTATGGACATGGCGAGATCGACGTCAGAGGTCTACGAGAAGCGTTGATTGAGGCAGGCATCGGCGATATTTTACTCTATATCGGTGGTTACTTGGTTGTGGGCAGTCAGGATTGGTCTGAAGTGGAGACTAAGTTTAGGCAGTTAGGATTCGACCGAGTCTATCCTCCTAGCACTTTACCAGAAGACTTCATTCCAACGTTGAAGGGCGATCTCGGTATGTAATGGAGGGTTACAGATGAACGAACTAATGGTGCTAGTGGACATCGGGAGTACATTCACAAAAGTGACAGCCGTTGACATTGAGCAGAGACGGCTTCTATCCCAAGCTAGTGCACCAACAACACCCATCGATGTGAGTATTGGTTTACAGAACGCGCTGGAAGGACTGAAGTTGGCCAGCGGGGTGTTGAAGCCAGCGCAAGTATTAGCATGCTCGAGCGCAGCGGGGGGACTAAGGATGGTGGCCATTGGTCTTGTTGAGGACCTTACAGCGAAAGCCGCCAAACAAGCAGCTCTAGGAGCAGGTGCTCGAGTGCTAAGAACCTTTTCGTTTCAGCTCACGGAGGAAGATCGAGCAGAGATTATTGCTTTACAGCCTGATATTATACTCTTGGCAGGCGGCACTGATGGCGGGAATACAGAGAATATTCTCCATAACGCGAAGGTGCTCGCTTCACTACCGCGTCCAGTTCCCATTGTCATTGCAGGCAATCGCACCGTGGCTCATGAGGTAGCGCGGAGCTTTCCCGATTCGTTCAGTACATACATTGCGGCGAATGTTATGCCCCAAATTGGTAAGCTACAGGTCGAGCCAGCCCGCGAGGCGATTCGGAAGGTCTTTATGGAAAAAATCATCTATGCAAAGGGATTGACCAAGGCAAGTCGTTTGATTAATGGTATTTTTATGCCTACACCCGCCGCTGTTCTGCGTGCCGGTCAACTGCTGAGCGAGGGCACCGCGATCACGAAAGGGTGGGGCGACCTAGTTATCGTTGATGTGGGAGGGGCGACGACAGACGTGCATTCCCTGGGGCATGGCATGCCGACGAAGGCCGGAGTAGTCGTGCGCGGCCTGCCGGAACCGTTTGCTAAACGCACTGTAGAAGGGGATTTAGGTGTCCGAGTTAGCGTGGTTTCTCTCGCGGAAGCGGTGAGTGTGAGGGTTTTGGCTCAAGATACAGGATGGCCCGAGGAGAGAATCGAGGCCAGAATACACGCTTTAAATGACCGCCCCGATACACTACCGGACAGCGCGGAGGAAGTATTCTTCGACCAGGTACTAGGCTATCAGGCTGTGCGACTCGGTGTGGGCAGGCATGTGGGACAGCTCTCTGAGCTCTATACGCCCTCGGGGCTCGTGTGGATTCAAGACGGCAAGGATCTTTCCAAGGTAACGAGGGTGATTGGCACTGGGGGAGTGTTGATTAACAGCCGAGACCCCCTAACCATGCTGGAAGGTTCTGGTCAAGGGGAAGTATCTGGCCTTGAGCTCAGGCCCGAAAACCCGAATTATTACTTGGATGGTGAATACATCCTGGCAGCCATGGGGTTGCTCGCCCAAGAGCAGCCAGAGGTGGCGTTAACTGTTTTGCAGAATTCTTTAAGCGAACACGAGCTTACAAGGAGGGACCAGTAGTTGGCGGAGATAAGGCATGATATGTTGGATTGGAATGAGTTGCAGGAAGAACGGCAGGCAGTATTAGCTGGTTGGCCCACAGGTCAAGAAGTAGATTTGGACGAGGGAATTCGCTTTCACAAGGCGCTGCCCGGTGAACTGAACTTCGGTGCGCGTCTTATTCAAGCCAGAGAACAAGGTCAAACTCTCGCCCAGCCTCGCGCGGGAGTCGCTGACTTAAACAGCCATCAAGAACTTTTACTTTTCCTGCAGAATGAGGGAGGGGCAGACCTATTACCTAGTACCATCGATTCTTATACGAGGCAGAATCGCTACGAAGAGGCAGAAAAGGGTCTAGCGGAGAGCGTCCGTGAGGGACGGTCCCTTTTGAATGGCTTTCCAGCAGTAAACCATGGCGTGGCGAATTGTCGCCGTTTGGTAGAAAGTCTATCCGTGCCCGTTCAGGTACGCCACGGCACCCCAGATGCTCGCCTTTTGGCTGAGATAACTTTGGCCGCCGGCTTTACGGCGTACGAAGGAGGCGGTCTTTCCTATAATATTCCCTACGCCAAACGGGTACCCCTTGACCAGAGTGTTCGTGACTGGCAGTATGTGGATCGGCTGGTGGGCTACTATCAGGAGCAGGGTGTTACCATCAATCGGGAGCCCTTTGGCCCGTTGACAGGGACCTTAGTATCCCCCTGTATTTCCCACAGCGTGGCTGTGATAGAGGCAATCTTGGCAGCTAAGCAAGGCGTCAAGAACATTACACTTGGTTACGGTCAATGTGGAAATCTTACGCAAGATGTGGCAGCTTTGCAGACACTGGTGATGTTAGCAGAAGAGTATCTCGGTTCAGAGAACCTCTCCGATGTGGAGATTACTACTGTCTTCCATCAGTGGATGGGCGGTTTTCCCGCTGACGAAGCTAAGGCCTTTGGTGTCATTTCCCTGGGAGGTATGACAGCTGCCCTAGGTAAAGCTACTAAGGTGATCGTTAAGACCACCCATGAAGCGTTGGGCATCCCCACAAAGGAGGCGAATGCTCAAGGTATTCGGGCCACAAAACAGGTTCTGAATATGCTGTCAGATCAAGTCTATCCGGCGAATCCCCTATTAGCCGAAGAAAAAGAGGTTATTCTGAGAGAAACTCGCCTCATCCTAGACAAGACACGAGAATTAGGAGAAGGGGACTGGGCCCAAGGAGCAGTTCGAGCCTTTGCTGCTGGCGTCATTGACGTGCCTTTTGCACCAAGTTCGTTTAATGCCGGCAGAACAATGCCTGCTCGAGATAACGATGGAGCCGTTCGTTTCTTGTCCTGGGGTAATTTACCCTTTACCAAGGATATTCAAGACTTCCATCGTGCGAAACTAGCTGAACGGGGTAAAGCGGAGGAGCGCACCCCGAATTTTCAGATGGTGATCGATGATATTTACGCCATTGGTCAAGGCAGATTGATTGGACGTCCTCGTTAGGATAGGAGATGATGAGATTGACCGAACTAAGAATTTTGTCGCCTACAGCAATTTTGGGCTATGGTTTTCCCCTGGCCTCGTTCCAGGCTGGTTTGGACCGTGATCCCCATGTGATTGCAGTTGACGCCGGTTCAACGGATCCTGGACCCTTTTATCTGGGCTCTGGCGAGTCCTTTACGCAGCGTTCAGCGGTAAAAAGGGACATGCGCTACCTCATTGACGAAGCTCTAAAGCGCAAAATACCCCTCATTATAGGTACCGCAGGAGGAAGCGGTGCGAAACCTCATGTGGAATGGAATCTAGCCATCGTAGAAGAGATCCTAGCTGAGCTCAAACTGACGGCGGAGATCGGAGTCATCTATAGTGACATCGATCGTAGCTTCTTGTTGGAAGAATTGAAGCGTGGAAGGGTGAAGCCCCTCGGTCCCGTAGCAGATCTGACCGAAGAGGATCTTATGGCTTCGACCAATCTCGTTGCCCAGATGGGTCTAGAACCGATTATAGCTGCCATAGAAGCTGGCGCCGAGATCATTTTGGCGGGTCGCGCCTATGATCCCACCGTTTTCGCAGCTATGCCGGTGATGAAAGGTTATGACATGGCTTTGGCCTTGCATATGGGGAAAATCCTAGAATGCGCTGCCATTGCAGCAAACCCTGGTAGCGGAAGCGATTGCCTCATGGGGACAATATACCAAGATTCTTTTATTCTAGAAGCCTTGAATCCAGAGCGAGAGTGCACGCGATTATCTGTTGCAGCGCATACTCTCTACGAGAAGAGCAATCCCTATTCCTTACCGGGACCAGGCGGAGCACTGGACTTACACGAAACCACTTTTGAGCAGCTTCCAGGTGGTAGAGTCAGAGTAGCTGGTACGAAGTTCGTGCCAACGGATGGTTATTTCCTAAAGCTTGAAGGCGCAAGTCTCATTGGCTACCGTACGATTAGTATTTCTGGTGTTAGAGACCCTATCATGATTGCCCAGATTGACGACGTAATCGAGAAGGTCAAAGCTAGGGTCACCGATAATTTCCAGGAGCTGAAGGACTATCAGTTGCATGTACATTGCTATGGCAAGAATGGAGTCATGGGAGAACTCGAGCCGCATCCAGAGCCAGGCCACGAACTAGGTCTGGTGATTGAGGCTGTGGCGCCGACCCAGGAGATTGCCGACACGATTTGTAGCTTTGCCCGTTCCACGATGCTTCACTATGGCTATCCAGGGCGAAAGGCCACCGCCGGGAACTTGGCATTTCCCTACTCGCCTTCGGATGTATCTGCGGGAGCGGTCTACAAATTCAGCGTTTACCATCTTTTAGAAGTTGACGATCCGGCAAGTCTGTTTCCAGTGAAAATGGGGAGGAGCGGCTCATGAGATACGTAAAAGATGTTGCTTTGGTGATTCGTAGCAAAAACGCTGGGCCCTATGAACTAACCTTTGATCTGATGTTTCCTGATGCTGAGGTCTACAATGAGGTGAAGGACAGCATTACGCCGGAAAAAATCGCCGGATTGTACAAAATCGAGGAAAGTCAAGTGTTGTCCATTATTCATTTTGCTCCGGCCTATGCAGTGAAGATTACAATTGTTCGCCCTCGTCCATCAGGTGACCTGGGAGAAACAGATGTATATGGTGCGCAACAACACACACCACTATTCGAGTTAACATATTAAATAAGGAGTGCTGTCAAGTGAGAATTGAAGAAGTCGTATTGTCAAAGGGGCTTACCGGGTTTTATTTTGATGATCAGAAAGCCATTCGCCAAGGAAATTATGTAGAAAATGGCTTGAGCTATGACGGAGATGCTGCTACTCCTGGCTTTAGCAAGATTCGTCAAGCAGGCGAGAGCGTATCTGTGCAGTTGATCTTAGACGATGGTCAAGTGGCCTATGGTGATTGTGCCGCAGTACAATACTCGGGGGCAGGTGGTAGGGATCCGCTGTTTTTGGCTGATGACTATATGCCTCTGATTGAAAAGTACGTTGTTCCTGTTCTAACTGGCAAAGAGCTTACGTCGTTCCGCTCCTTGGCAGAGGAAGTTGATCAGATTAAAGATGAGCACGGAAAGCCTCTCCATACCGCTATTCGCTATGGAGTAACCCAGGCAATTCTTGACGCTATAGCAAGAGCCCAGCATCTTACAATGGCGGAAATTATAGTGAATGAGTATGATCTAGAGCTGGTTGCGGAACCGGTTCTGATTTTTGCCCAAACTGGCGATGACCGCAAGCTCAATGCGGATCGTATGATTATTAAACATGTTGATGTCTTGCCACATGGCCTTTTCAATAACGTGCAAAAACTCGGCAAGGACGGAGAGCATCTGAAAGACTACTTACTCTGGCTCAAGAGCAGAGTTGCAGAGGTGAAAACAGACCCCAACTATCTTCCGGACTTTCAAGTAGACGTCTACGGAACCATTGGTCAGGCTTTCAATCATGACGTGAAAAAAATGGGTGAGTATGTCAGAGAATTGACCGCACTCGTGGCACCCCACGCCCTGGCGATTGAAGGGCCAGTTGATTGCGACTCTAGGGCTGAGCAAATTCGGCTTATGGCCGAGTTGACTGCCTACATTGATGAAAACAATATTCCCTGCCTATTTGTGGCGGATGAATGGTGCAATACACTAGCGGATATTAAAGAGTTCACCGATGCCAAGGCGGGCCACATGATTCAGATCAAAGCCCCCGACCTAGGCGGCATCAACAATTCAGTAGAAGCTGTGATCTATTGCCAGGAAAATGGAACGATTCCCTATCTTGGCGGCACCTGCAACGAGACAGAACGTTCTGCGCAGATTACCGTCCAAGTGGCCCTTGCCACAAGGCCAAGGCAGATACTGTCAAAACCGGGCATGGGTGTAGATGAAGGACTATCCATTTGCACAAATGAAATGAATCGTACTGTGGCATTACTGAGAAGAAATATAAGGTAGGGGATGAACTTGAGGGTTATTCAGTACGCAGATATTGTTACCCAGATTAGAACCCTGTGTCTGGACGCCAACTGCAACTTACCAATGGATGTCTGGGATGCTTTAGTTAAAGCCCAGAAGAACGAGGACTCACCACTGGGACAAAATGTCCTGGATACGATTCTCGAAAATGCTCGTATAGCAAAAGAGCAGCAAATGCCGCTTTGTCAAGACACCGGCATGGTTGTGGTTTTTGCTGAGGTGGGCCAGGATGTGCATATTCAGGGCGGGCTCTTGAGTGATGCCGTTGACGAAGGAGTCAGACAGGCCTACAAAGACGGTTACTTCCGTAAGAGTGTGGTAGGGGATCCGCTGGAGCGGGTCAACACGAAAGACAATACCCCTGCGGTGCTCCATGTCTCGCTGGTCCAAGGGGATCAATTGCGCCTCATTGTGGCCCCGAAGGGTTTTGGCAGTGAAAACATGTCTGCTCTGAAGATGCTCAAGCCAGCCGAAGGTATCCAGGGAATCAAGGACTTTGTGGTGAAGGCAGTGAGCGAAGCAGGAGGCAACCCTTGCCCACCTATCATCATAGGTGTGGGGATTGGCGGCACAATGGAAAAAGCCGCCCTCCTGGCCAAGCGAGCAGTATTGAGGGAGATCGGTTCGAAGCATCCGGTACCGCACGTAGCCGAGCTCGAGGCCGAGTTGCTCGAACTGGTCAATCAGACCGGAATCGGTCCCCAAGGTTTTGGAGGCACCCAGACAGCCCTAGCCCTATTCGTTGATACCTACCCCACGCACATTGCAGGGCTACCGGTGGCGGTCAATATCAACTGCCATGTGGCACGCCATGTGGAGGCGATCTTGTAGTGTATTATACGACGTTGGTGAAAGCATCATACTATGCTCCAAGGGGCAGGCAACGTCTGATGCATCTAGGTATGCTCATTTCCCAAAGGTATTTACGGCCGGAAGATCGATTGATCGGTATCATGGGGGATGCAGGTGCGGGGAAGTCTTTGATCATCCGAGGCATGTTCCCCGGATTGGTTCTGACCAATGATGATGATGGTGTTAATGTCAGACCCCTTCCCGTCATGGACGATGCAGAGGGCGAGTTTTTCCGCACCCATACCTACCACCTTGATGTGCGTTTTGAGATGGCTTTCACTCAACTATGGGAGCTGGCAGATGCTGTGAAAAAGGCTGTTTCTGCCGGACGCCGTGTAGTGGTGGAGCACTTTGAGCTCTTGTATCCATTACTGAATATTAATGCGGAGATGTTGATCGGAATCGGGGAGGAAGTGGTTGTTACGGTTCCGACTCTGTTTGGGCCCTTTCCCTCAGAGATAGCTGAAGAGGCCTATCAATCGCTGATCTATCGTAAGATGGCCCATAGTGCGGAGGATCTCACGGGCATTGTTTTTGAGCAAATGGGATTTGAACCTCCAAGATTCCATAGTGATGTCCGGCGCGGTTTTGTCATAGAATTCACACGCAAGCCAGAGGTGGATTTGGCGGAAGTTGAGAGACGGGTCTTGGATTTAATCGATCAGAACCAGCCCATCAGCGCCTACAATGATCATACCATTTTGATCGGGTCTGAGAAGTTGGAGTGTTCCGGGCCAAGGATCCACATGTCTGCGACGGGAAAGATCGAACGATTCCGTCTTGACAAGAACTTCAACTACTCGCCGATTACCAAGACCTTTATGCTCGCGGGTCGGGTAGGTTAGCTATGATACGGGTTTTCCAGCTTGACCAAGATACCACGTTCCTGCGCTCCATGGAGGAGCATTGTCGTCGAATCTCTGGTCTTGATTACCAAGGAACCCCTGACGCTTCAGCCCTTCGCTCCGCCTTGGCAGGGGACAAGCCAGACATTGTCTTACTTGATTTGGACATCACACCACATTGTGGTTGCTCCATTCTGGTGGAGATCCGCTCTAGGTTTGCCTCAGACGAGGTCAAAGTGATTCTGTTGGCTTCTGAGGAGATCTCTGAGAGTACACTGGTTGATACGGCTCGTCTAGGGGCAGATTATGTCATGGAACGTCCTGTGGACATCATCGTCTTGGAAACAAGGATTCGACAGTTGGTGGGCGATCCTCTTCAACCGAACGAAACACTGACGAGGCGACAGGTTCAGGAAATTTGTGTAGCGTTCTTCGAACAGATGGGTATACCTCCTCACTACAAAGGCTATCGTTATCTTGTAGAAGGCATCTGGCTAGCCACACTTAACCCAGCTTGGCTAGGTTCTGTTACCAAGCATCTGTACCCGGCTATCGCCCAGCGCTTTGAGGTCAACGCCTCGCAGGTGGAACGCTCCATGCGCTACGCCCTGGATATGACATGGGAGAAGGGCCATGTAGAGCAGTTGTACACTTTCTTTCCCTATGTGAGGGAGAGTAAGGGTAAGCCAACCAATTCGGCTTTCATAGCCACAATGGTTGATCTGGTTGCCCTTGCTACCACTCACGGTGTTTAGTGTCTAAATGATAGTTCAACAAGGCATACTAAGAGAGACGGTGAGTTCCGTCTCTTTTTGACGTATTGAGGGGTGGTGGAGGCGTGCGGGGCAAAGCGAGATTGGGCAGGCGCACCAAGGAGCTCGCGGCAGTATTACATCCAAGGGATATTGCAGTCATCGCCCACGAAGATCTTGACGCAGTGGGGGCCGCTGGGCTCATTGAAGCCGGAGCACTGGCCGTGATAAACGCACATTGTTCCCTCACGTGTCGTTACCCTAACTTAGGACCCCAGCTCCTTTCCGAACATGGGATACCTCTCTTGGATAATGTGGGGGAGGCCATCTTTCATGTCCTAGAGGACGGGGATCTTGTGGAAATCCAAGGACGCAAAGTACTACGAGATGGCGAGATCGTTGCCGTTGGTGACATCGTTACGGATTATGTGATCACGGAAAGACAGAGGATTGCCAAGCTCAATTTGCCCGGCGAACTCCACCGCTTCGTCAGTAACACCCTTGATTACGCTGTCAAAGAGAAAGATGTGATCTTAGGTGATATTGCTTTTCCAGACTTACAGGGGGAGCTACGGGGCAAGACGGTAGTTGTTGTGGTGCGAGGTATTGGTTACAAGGAAGATTTGCGGGTCCTGAGTTCTTACATTCAAGAGACCCGGCCAACTCTAGTGGGGGTCGACGGTGGAGCAGACGCTCTCCTAGCCTCAGGATACCGACCTCACATCATTATCGGTGATATGGACAGTGTCAGTGATAAGGCGCTTTGTTCGGGGGCCAAGCTGATCGCCCATGCCTACGCCGATGGCCGGTGTCCAGGCCGGGAACGTCTCGTTTGTCTAGCAAGAGAGTTCCACGTAGTACCAGCTCCGGGCACCAGTGAGGACTTAGCCCTACTCCTCGCCCACGGTCAAGGGGCGGAACTCATTATCTTGGTTGGGTCCCATTCTAACATGATTGATTTTTTGGAAAAGGGGCGCCCTGGGATGGCTTCCACGTTTTTGACACGCTTGAAAATCGGACCCATTCTGCTTGACGCCAAGAAAGTGAGCGAGCTCTACCGAGCGAAGACGCCCCTGAATATCGTGCCTATTATCGCCTTAACCATCATTCCCATTTTAATCTTTATGGGCTTGGTATCGCCTTGGCGACACTATCTACATCTTCTATGGTTGCAATTACGTTTGATCGCGGGGTGGATCTAGATGAGTTTCGGTTTTCGCTATCATGTAGCCTCGCTGCTTGCCGTCTTTTTTAGTCTGGTTCTAGGAATCCTGATCGGTGGTGCCCTCTTCCCCGACCATATTCTGGTCGACGAACAAGCCCTGATCATTACCGAGCTGGAGGAACGTTTTCGGCAGATGCAAGTCAATCTTTCCAGCGCTGAGGATGAGCTAAATGCTGCTAACTTGGCGTGGGGGCAGCTTGTCGAGACTGTGTCTGAGGATATGCTCGCCGCCAAGACGGTAATCGTAGTTGACCTAGGATTAGGGATTCTTTCTCCCCTGCGCACCATTCTTGAGTCTGCTGGTGCGGAGGTGGTGGAGGTGAAGGCCTCCCATGTGGGTGAGCTTAAGCCTTCAGAGGACAGTGTCTTTGTGCTTCCCCTATCCTGCGATTCAGTTACGCCAGAACTGGAGATGGTCCTGAGCCAACTCGCCTTTGCAGGGAGTCATTTGGCCTTTGTGTGGGATATGGCAAGCGAGCCATATCTAGAGGATCTGCCGCCTGGTCTCAAGGTGGATAGTATCGATACTGCAATGGGGAAACTGGCGTTACTCCTGGGTATCGCGCGGGGGAGTGAGGGGCACTATGGGAGACAAAAAGGCGCACAAGGTCTTTTCCCATGAGGGTTGTAGCCTTGCTTCCAGCCTTTAACGAGGCAGAATCCATCGCCCAGACCATAACCGCTGTTGCTAGTTTGAGACTCGTAGACGAGATTGTGGTTATTGATGATGGGTCTTCTGACAACACCTTCGCTTTAGCCTCTAGTGTAACAATAGGCACAAAGGTTACCATCCTACGTTTGGAACCGAACCGAGGCAAGGGGGCTGCCCTAAACTACGGGAAAAAGCAAGCTAAAGGCGAAGTCTATCTCTTGCTCGATGCGGATCTAGGAACCACGGCTTCCATGGCTGAGGATCTTGTGCGACCTATTGTCCGCAATGAAGCAGATATGACCATCGCGCGTTTTGCTTCAGAGCAAAGCGTACCAGGGGCCAAAATGGGCTTTGGCCTCGCTCGGAGAACTGCACAACTTGGGGTGAGATGGCTCACGGGTAAGCATGTAACGAGTCCCCTTTCTGGGCAGCGGGCGATGCGAGCTGAGGTGCTGCAAGCTGTAGGGGAGTTTTTTCCCGGTTTTGGGGTCGAAGTGGGCTTAACAGTGGGTACTCTGTATCACGGATTTAGGATCGCCGAAGTGCCCCTCTCCATGAAACACAGGGCCCTAGGTCGCGGCCTTAGAGGCATCAGGCATCGCGGGCTGCAGTTCTTCCAGGTGTTGGGCGCTCTGGCTAAGTGCTGGAGAAAGGGGTGGCATTTGTGATGTGGTGGGTCATATTGGGAATTCTATCCTACCTGGCAGTTCCTCTGCTGCTGCCAGTCTTCGCCGGCCAAAAACGACAAAACTACTTGGGAGAAGCGGTTCCTACGGGGCTTGGCTTGGCCTTTGTTCTGCCAGGTTCATTTATGATGGTAGCACGCTTGCAGAAGGAAGAATACGCAGGCCTTTTCGCCCTAGCACTCTTATTTTTTGCCGTCTTAGGAGCTATTGATGATGTCCATGGCGAGGAAGGACGAAAGGGTTTTCGCGGTCACTTTAGCATTCGGCAGCTTTCAACGGGGGCGCTCAAAGCGTGGGGGGGAGTGGCGTTCTCCTTAGCCATTGCCTCATCCCTAGGCACTGGGATCTGGCAGATAGCCCTTAATGGTCTGAACATGGCCCTGATGGCCAACTTCTTGAACTTGCTTGATCTGCGCCCGGGTCGCGCCGGCAAGACCTTTGTTCTCCTCGGTTTAGCGGTCTTTTTTCTACGGCCTGACATTCTAGGGCCTCTCTTTGGAATGGTATGGGCGGTAGGAGGGTTTCTCTTTTGGGATTTGAGACGCTCTGCCATGATGGGTGATAGCGGTTCTAATGCCCTAGGGGCTGTCTTAGGTTTAGCCTGCGCAATTTCTTTCCCTTTGGTGGGGAGGATCCTTTTGTGCTTAGTCCTCTTGGGGTTAAACGCCCTTTCGGAGAGGATTTCCTTCTCCGAGGTGATTGAATCCAATCGCCTTCTGCGTTACTTTGACCAGCTCGGACGTTGAAGGAAAACCTTGTTCACCGTAGAATAATGAACTACTAGATAAAGGGAGAGGAATCATGCGCAACATACTCATCGTCTTGGGAGCCCTGCTATTGTTTTTTTCCATTGGTAGAGCATCCTCCCATCCAACGTACACGGTAAAGCCAGGGGACACCTTGTATGACATTTCCTTGGATTATGGCATTACTTGGAAAGAACTGGTAGATTTGAACAAGATTGAGGACCCCGCTCTCATACAAATAGGCACCCGGTTGCGTCTACCTGCCCACGCCAAGGCACAGACGCTCCGTTCTGATGAGACGATTGTTCCCATCACAGCCCAGGAGAAGGATCTATTGGTTCGGTTGGTTTCAGCCGAGGCTCGGGGAGAGTCGCTAGAAGGACAGATTGCTGTAGCTGCAGTGGTCGTAAACCGCGTCCGAAGTAGCCGGTTTCCAGGCACTGTTTGGGAGGTCTTGCACCAACCTGGGCAGTTTACTCCCATCGAGCAAAATACCTTGCCTAAGAAGGCCGGAAGCAGCAGTGTTGACGCGGTGAATAGGGCTTTACGGGGAGAAGATCCCACGGACGGAGCGCTATTCTTCTACAATCCCGCACAGACCCAGGCTGCGGAATACTGGGCGACGAAGGCCGTGATAAAAAGAATCGGGAATCATAACTTCACTCTCTAGGTAATAAGATTACCAGGGGTGATGTTATGCGTGTTTTCGTTGTCAAAGTTAATCGCTGGTATGTGTTTGTGCTCCTTGTCTTAGCGCTTGTGAGTCTTGTACCACAGCTGCGGGAACCACTCATTGTATCGGTTACGTCCCGGGGGCGCCTGGTGCCAATTTATAGCGTACAAACAGAACAGAAACAGGTAGCGATCTCCTTCGATGCTACCTGGGGTACAGAACTGACTGATGAGATTCTGGAAATCCTAGATACTCACAGCATAACTACGACGTTTTTCCTAGCTGGATACTGGGTAGATAAGCATCCAGATTATGTAGTTAAAATCGCTGATGCTGGTCACGAAATAGGCAACCACAGCTATTCGCATCCCCATATGAACACCTTAAGCGAGCAGGGGGTTCACTATGAGCTACAAAAAAACCAAGATCTGATCCGAGATCTGACTGGCCAGAGCACTACGCTTTTCCGCCCTCCTTTTGGAGAATATAATAACCAAGTCCTTTCCGCTGCCTCATCCCTAGGATATGATACCATCCAGTGGTCGGTGGACTCCTTGGATTGGAAAAAACTGTCGAGTGATCAGATTTATGAGCGTGTCATGGAACAGGTGAAGCCTGGCTCCATCGTGCTTTTTCATAATGCTGCCCCGGGCACTCCCGGGGCTATTCGCCGTCTGATTCCAGACTTGGTGGCCAAGGGCTATGAGATTCGGCCGGTCTCAGAACTTTTGCATAAAGGGGATTTCTACATTGACCATGCTGGCGTTCAGCATCCGACGAAAGGGGGTAGTTAGGGGTGATTATCACCAGGAGAGGATTAATGCTGATTGCAGCCGTTGTTCTCATTCTTGCCATCGGACTGCTGGGACCGAGACTGTATCAGGCGGCCGTGCGCACCTTACATGGTGTGAATAAAGGAGTGACATTAGAAGGCCAGTTAGTGGAAGGTCTCTTAGAACACGAGCTCTATGATGTCGTAGCCAGCCTAGCAGAAACGTTCTACGTTGAGGCTAGTAATGCAAGCTGCAATTGGCAGACAGGCGAGATTACGGCAGAGGTCGTAGGGCAGCTGGCGGACGTGCAAAGCACCGTAGATGCACTACTGGCTGCCTCAGCGCAATCTGCTGTGGATTTGGTCACAGTGACGATTCTGCCCTCCATCACCACAGCGAACTTTGAACCGATTTATCGAGGACCCAGCAGTGAGCGGCGGGTTGCCCTCATGATTAATGTCGACTGGGGTGACGAGTTTATTCCGGGCATGCTTGACGTTTTTGCCCACTATGGGGTGAGTGCAACTTGGTTTCCTACGGGTCGTTGGGCCAAGGCCTCTCCCAGCGTGGCCAAAACCATTGCCCAAGCAGGCCATGAGATCGGAAACCACGGGGGCTGGCATGGTTCGCCTAGTGAAATGAGCCGTGCAGAAACCGCAAGGCTCATTCAAGAAGGTGAGGATCTCGTTATGGATGCTACTGGACAACGTCCTCAAATCTTTGCACCGCCTTCAGGAGACTTCAACCAGCAGACTGTCAGTGTGGCTGCCGAGTTAGGCTACAAAACAGTGCTTTGGACGGTGGACACTGTTGATTGGCAGAGGCCTGCACCGACCGTAATCATCGATAGGATTAAGGGCAAAGTGACAAATGGGGCTCTCATCTTGATGCACCCCACGAAGCCAACCCTAGAGGCCTTGCCAGTGATCCTAGACTACTTGGCGCAAAGTGGATTTCAGTGTGTGACGGTGACTGAGCTACTGGCAGACTAAGGACCTACATATGTGTCCAGATATCTGCATCTTCTTGACCCAAGTCTTTAAGAGCAAGGCCGCCCAAATTGTACTCTTTGACCAGGTCAAACTTGTACTTCAGACTATAGCGGTTTTCAAACCAGACTTCTTGACCTGCACCATAGCGAAAATAGGGTGTCTTAGAATCCATGTCCCACCTGACGCTGGCCCCTTCGCGG
The DNA here is from genome assembly GCA_964485345.1 of uncultured Clostridiaceae bacterium. Lineage (GTDB taxonomy): Bacteria > Bacillota > Limnochordia > Darwinibacteriales > Darwinibacteriaceae > UBA5420. The sequence goes on along the minus strand of CAZAJB010000001.1, from coordinate 7,177 downwards.
GCCGCTAATTCTAGGATCTCCTGATGGGACAGTGACGCAGGCGAACCGGTTCTAGACCAGTTGATACCACCTGTGGACAGGGCAAGAATTAGCTTATCCTCATCCACTTGTGTGGTGATCTCCTGGAGCATCGTTTCCACCCTAGGAAGAGCTTGCAGTGGGCCAGGTTCGTCTGCACGGGACTCTGCGCCCTGTTTTAGTATAATGTAGTCTACGCCTTGGCTCGCTGTTGCATAGTCAATTGTCGTATCCCAGGGAAGACCAAGAGCTGTCTGTAATCCCTCTTGCCCCAGACGTTCTGCCAGTTCAGCGGCGAACTCAAAAAGCTCGCTTTGCTCTTCGCCGGGAATATAGGCTACATCGAGCAAGGCTCCTTTGAGACCCCATTCCTGTAGTGTATCTATGATCTGGTTCATGCTCTTTTCTCGGAGGTATGGCGTCGTCAAGAGCCGCGTGGGATTAGCATGAATAGAGATGGTAGCGTAGGTATCCATCTCTTGGTTACCGGCATAATACAGACTTCGTCCCATTTCTTCGTGATCAAAGCTAGAAGAATGAGTAAGGGTACCGTAACTATCGAGTTGCCAGCCTAACGAAGCGATACCTGTCAGCCTAGCCCTGTTTTCTAAGAGGCTATCGTAAGCTAGATCGCCACCAGGATAGAAGCCCAGAACCACCTGCTTGGGGACTTCGCGTTCCACTTTTTCGATGCCTACGGCATAATTCGGAACCCAACCCTCGGTTCCGAGGCGAGGACGAATCTTATACCAATTATCGCTTTCATCCAAAATGGTAATCGTGGCGCCTTTCGTGACAGTCCCTAGAGGTTTACCGTCTGTTGCTGGGCTGTGTCTGATTGTCACCCTGTCAACTGTCACTGTGCCCATTTGACCTAAGACGGTGTAGTCTTGCTGCGTCATGGGAGGATCCATGGATTGCATGGGCTGTGCCTGCCCTCCCGTGAACAGAGTGGTGAGATAGAACAAGACGGACAATACTGCTGCAATGATACCCTGATTCACTGGAATCCCCCCTTTCTGGTCTGATGAATCTATGGTATCATATTACCATATAAAGATCAGTGGAAAGAAAAGTGCGTATTGGCAGATTTGCCTAGCCGCACAGGGGGATAGAATGTACCAACGCACTGAATTGCCCAATGGGATTCGCATCATTACCGAGTATTTGCCATATCTTCGCTCGGTGACACTCGGAGCATGGTATGAGGTGGGTAGCCGCCATGAAGAGCAACCTGAATGGGGGATTTCTCACTTCATCGAACACATGATGTTTAAAGGCACGGCCAAGTACTCTGCTAAAGATATCGCTGAGGTCATGGATCAACGTGGAGGCTACCTTAATGCCTTTACGGGCAAGGATCAGACCTGTTACTACTTCAAGGTCCTTGACGAGCACTATGCTACAGCATCGGATCTCTTAGAGCAGATGTTGCTCTCTTCTTTGTTTTCTCCCTCCGATGTGCTGAAGGAGAGAAATGTGGTTCTTGAGGAACTGAGTATGTACGAGGACTCTCCTGAGGAGCTTGTTCATGACCTGTTTTTTGATGCGATGTGGCCAGAGGATCCCCTCGGCCGCAATATTATCGGCTCCACACAGAGCATCAGCGGCTTCACGCCTGAGATGATCCGGGAGTATCTGGCAAAACATTATACCGCAGACCGGCTCGTGATTGCCAGTGCGGGCAATATCAGCCATGAACAAGTGGTGGATACCTTTGGCGCTGCCTTTGGTTCTTTGTCGCGAGGTTCTAGGCCGTTGTTGGACAAGGCCTCGCACCGGTCAGGGCAGGGGCGTTTTCAGGACAAGGACATTGAGCAGGTGCATTTATGTCTTGGTGGACCCGCACTCTGTCGCCACGATGGCAGGCGATATGCGCTAGCTCTTCTAGACACCATGATTGGTGGCGGTGTCAGCTCCCTACTCTTCCAGGAAATGCGAGAGGAGCGGGGCTTGGTTTACAACACCTACTCCTTCACCTCGCTTTACGATGATGCTGGTTCCTACGGCATTTACGCCGGCTTTAATCCACAGCAATGGGCCCAAGTGTGGGACGTGCTTCGTACGCTGTTCGGTGGCATACCACACCTCATAACCCCGGCCATGCTCGAGAGGGCGAAAGGTCAGATGAAAGGCAGTTTGATGCTCTCTCTTGAAAGCACCAGTACTCGCATGACTCGTTTGATCAAGGGCGAGATGGATGAAGGCAGGCTTACGACGCCAGAGGATACCATGAAACGCCTTGCAGACGTGACCTATGAAGACTTGATGGAACTAGCCAGCATTGTCTACGACCCTGAGAAGTGGAGTTGGGTTGCCCTCGGGCCTAGGCAACTGGTAAAGGAGGATGTACTATGCCAGACGATATGTTGAGAGGAATATTCAGCCTGCAAGAACAGTTTGACGAGGCTGTCATGGAACACAGGGATCTTGAGTATCCTCCTGAGATTTGGATTCAGAAGGAAGTCTTAGCCATTATTTCCGAACTTGGCGAAATCCTGGATGAAGTCAATTTCAAGTGGTGGAAGGACCCCAAGCCACTTGACCATAATAAGCTGACAGAGGAGATCGTAGATGTGCTCCATTTCTTTGTGAGCATGTGTCTGAAGGCCGGTATAGGTCCTGAAGAGCTTTACCAAGCCTACGTCCGCAAGAACCGGGAGAATTTTGCCCGTCAAGAGGGGGCCACAGACCGGCCAGGGTATGCTTGGAAAAAGTAGTTAATTGTGCTATACTCTAAGTACTCCGCGCCCAGGGAGATGTCCAAAGGAGAGGTTCTTTTTTGTACATGCGCGGGGTTTTTTTTGTACTTTTTTGCCTACTAGTGGCCTCGAACGTCCATGCATCCTACTTGGGCGGCGAATTTGCGGGGATGGTGGGAACCGAGGGCGCAAGTTCTACCTTAAGCCTTGACCTGGGGAAAAATCTAGAACGTGGCCTGAAACGGTATGAGCTTGCCTGGGGACTTGATGCTCACTTCGATCTACAGCAACTCTTTAGGCCCCAGATAGAGACCCGGTGGAAGCTGGTTTTTCCGCTTTTGGCGAATCTCCGAGCGGTTCTTAATCACAATCAAGACCATTTCACGTCCGGAGAAATTTTCCGCTTAATCAACAAGAACCAATACACCGCAGACAGTTATTCGGCGATTTTGCAGAGTCCACAGGTGAATCTAGGTATCCTCAGGCAGGTGCCCTTCAAAAGTCGAGATGTTGTGGATGCACTGTTTGTGGAGAGCGTTCTTGAGCTGGGGAACCTATCATTGCGTGGACTGCAATTGCAGTATGCCGGTAGGAGCGAAGCTGGGTCTGCCAGGATATTACAGGCTGGCGGCAAGCTAGGCAACTTGGCAGTCGAGGCGGCAACAGGATGGCAGGTAGATTTTAGGGGCGAGGAAAGCCGAGCCCGGGTCTTGGAGCTAAGGGGGGACGCCCTAGGTTTCAGCGGAAACTTGGTCCTGCAGCAAATCGATCCCGGCTTTCTCAGTCTCCTAGCCAAGACCAATCAATACACTCCAAACCGTCGGGGCTGGGAGCTTGATCTATCCACCGAGTATGGCCAGATCAATCTAAGCCTCAATCTGCGCCGCCATACCAATATGGATGCGACGAGAGATTATCGTCAACTGGTGTGGAAGCTTGCTGCGAAAGACAAGCCCACTAGCCTAGAATGGCGCATCCAACCGACGCCTGCTGTGATGATGCGCTATGCTCTGGGCGACACCCTCCTTCAATTTGATCCCCTAAACAGTACTCTCCGCACTGACTTCGCCATGGGCGAGGTAACCATAAGCATCAGACTCCATGCTTTGCGCCAGATTGGTCGTCTAGAATGCAAGTTTGGAGAGACGCTGCGCTGGCGCTTGATTGGAAAGTATGACTTTCTGGAACATCGTACGCACTATTCGGTCTTAATCGAACATGATCACCTAAAATTAGAGATTGGGCAATATGATCGAGGCAACATGACTTCCGGTTTTAACAATCCTAGCAGCTTTTGCATATCATGGGGATGGAAGTTCTAGTAACTTTCTTCGCACATATGTTATGGTGGGGTGGGATGGGATCATGCGCTATTCAGAATTAGCAGGGAAAGAAATCATCTGCATTGATGAAGGGATTCGCCTCGGCGTAGTTGACCATACGGACCTAATTTTGAACTCGCGAAGTGGTGAAGTAGAGTCGATTGTGATTCCCTATGGTCACCGTTGGTTTCGACCTAAACTCATAGTGATTCCTTGGCGCGGTATTAAGAAGATTGGGCGCGATTTGATTATCGTCGACCTCACCACGGCCGAGGATTATTCCGACGTGATGAAGAAAATCGAGGAGAGGCCCCGCAGGTATAAGCCCCCTTTGTTTGGGTAAGCTAGTCTCAAGAAACGAAAGGGGGAATTCTCTTGTCAACTGTCATAGGTGTCTTTCGGGACATCAGCACTGCGGAAGATGCGGTGAAAGCCCTGAGAAACAAGGGCTTTCAAGATAACGAAATCTCTATCTTAGCAAAAGATAGCCAAGGGCGCACGGGCAAACAGGGATCTGGAGATATGGAGACTGGTTCCGACTTTGGAGGTACGGATTCCGTCGCCGACGGAACCACCTGGGGTGGAGCATTAGGCGGGATGGCAGGGCTTTTGGCTGGAGTTGGAGCATTGGCCATTCCCGGGATTGGTCCCATTGTGGCCGCGGGCCCGCTGGCGGGAGTATTGTCTGGAGCTGTTACTGGGGGAGTGGCGGGAGGCCTAATCGACCTTGGCATCCCCGAGGAGAGAGGCCAGCAGTACGAGGAGAATCTGAAACAAGGTGGTATACTAGCGGTCATTGAGACCAGCGAGGACAAGGTCAATGACGCTAGTTCAATTCTCCGGCAAAACGGAGCGAAAGACGTTGAATCTCATGGCGGAGGCGAAAGTACCAACTAGACCTTACTGAAAGGGGCTACCAAAGCGGTGGCCTTTTTTCTTGTCCCACCCTATGCAGGAAAGTTGCGGCTAAAAGTCGAATGCACTGCAATGGCTAAGGAGGGGAAGTAGATGCGAGTTGTAGTCAATGGCGCTGCCGGAAAGATGGGTAGCGAAGTATGTCAAGCTGTACACAGCTCCTCTGATTTGCATTTGGTAGGTGGGGTGGATCCCGCTGGTCGGGAGTCATTTACGAGCCTAAAGGATGCTCTAGAGGCGACCCCCGTAGATGTTGTGGTGGATTTTACAGCCCCAGGTGCGGTAGGGAAGAGCATGGAGACCTGTCTAGCATACAATGTGCCTATGGTCATCGGAACCACTGGCTTGACAGAGACCGAGCTGAAGGAATGGAAAGTCAGGGCGCTCCAGGAGAACTGGAAGGCCATTATTGCTCCAAACTTTGCAATTGGAGCTGTTCTCATGATGAAGTACGCTAAGGAAGCGGTGGCTTTTTTTGAACATGCCGAGATTATCGAGTATCACCATGCGCAGAAGTTGGACGCCCCCTCAGGAACGGCACTTCGGACTCGAAAGCTTATGCAGGAAGCGCACAATGAAGAGATTCCCATTCATAGTGTGCGGTTGCCCGGTTTGGTGGCTCATCAAGAGGTTATCCTAGGACTACCGGGGCAGACCCTGACCATACGTCATGATTCGAACAATCGCCAAAGCTTCATGCCAGGAGTTTTGTTCGCTATAAGGCGAATCAACTACATCAAAGGAGTCGTCATAGGACTAGAACACATTCTTTTCACCGACATATAGTACTAATGAGTTGCGGTGAGGAGGGTTTGTCATGGTTCGTCAGCTAGACGGTGTACCCATAACGATGCTCGGTTGTGATGAACGCGAGGTTGGGTTGGCTGAGGCGCTGGTTGACCTCGGTGCAGATCTACGTCTAGTCGGTTTTCCCAGGGAGGGATCCCTAATACGGGCACTGCACTTCGGTGATCCCGTAGAAGCCTTACGGGGTAGCGAAGCGGTAATCGCCCCCATGAGTAATACAGATGCTGAGGGACGGATCGCAGCGAGCGTAGGGCCCAACGATGGGCCGATTTCTTTGGCTCAAGTGATTCCGGTAATTCCGAGCAAGACACCCCTCTTAATTGGTGTCGCCAAACCCATAATCCGAGGCTTGGCTACCCAGTATGGGCTGGTTCTTGTGGAAATGGCCGAGATCGACGAAATCGCTGTGCTTAATTCCATACCCACCGCAGAAGGTGCTATCGCGGTTGCCATGGAAAACACGGCGATTACAATCCACAATTCTCGCTGCCTTGTCCTTGGTCTAGGGAGATGTGGAACGACCTTGGCTCAGCTTCTAGTAGGCCTTGGGGCTCATGTCACGGTGAGTTCTCGCTTGCCCGTGGATCTTGCTCGTGCTGTTGCCTTGCATTGTGAGTCTTTGAGACTTTCCGCCTTGGCCTCCAGGGCGGACTTTCAGATTATCTTTAATACGATCCCAGCCATGGTACTGCCACGTTCATACTTGAGGCTGCTTGATCCTACGGCGGTGATTGTTGACATTGCCTCCGGACCGGGTGGCACAGATTTCTCAGCAGCTAGGGAGCTTGGGATCATAGCCATTCATGCCCTGTCACTTCCAGGCAGGGTGGCTCCTAAGACAGCTGCGGATATACTGATTCAAACGATTCCTCACCTACTTGAAAAACTACTAGGAGAGGAGCGTCAGGATGACTATACGAGGTAAGAACATTGGATTTGCTTTAACGGGTAGTCATTGCACGTATGAAGAGATCTGGCCTCAGGTGAAAAAGATCAAGGAGGCCGGGGCTGAAGTCTATCCCATTGCATCACCGACGGTAGCTGAAACCACCACCCGTTTCGGTGTTGGGACAGAAATTATCGCCCATTTTTCTGCCTTGACTGGCAGGTCAGTGATTACCACGATTGTAGATGCAGAACCTCTAGGACCGTCCAAAATACTTGATTGCTTGGTGGTGGCACCTTGTACCGGCAGTTCGCTAGCCAAGTTGGCCAATGCTGTGACTGACACAGCGGTTCTGATGGCTGCCAAGACGCAATTGCGCAATGGGAAACCTTTGGTATTAGCCATTTCCACCAATGACGCCCTAGGACTGAACGCTAGGAACATTGGAACACTCTTAAACGTCCCACACCTTTACTTTGTTCCCTTTGGTCAAGACAATCCTGAGGCCAAACCTAGATCACTTGTGG